>JAIRWJ010000034.1 GCA_031269065.1 Rickettsiales bacterium | reverse complement strand
GAAAAAATATAAAAGAGTATAAAAAATTACACTGTCAGCAACTAAGTCTTTTTGATTCTATGAACTAATGAAGAGGTAACAAACTAATACCTCGCACTTCAGTGCGGGGTTGTTTATTTAAACCGCCACTTTTGCTTTTGACCTTTTTTGAGTTCACGTTGAACCAGTAAAGGATTCTTTGCGTAGAGGGGGATCTTTTTACATTTCTTCTCCTATTTCCTATATCCCTTCAGAAATTTTACCAGAGGTTTTTCCATAGGGCGCATAGCGCAGCGATAAAGAATAAGTTCCACTGAATGTTGTTTTCCCAGAAGTGCCTGTTTTCTCAGTTGTCGTATTTTGTTTCTCCAGATCTTCTGTTTCCGTGGGATTGCGCGCAGGAGTGGTAGCAATAGGACTCCCATATTTGCTTTGTTTCTATTTCCCCCTCCCTTTTCTAGGTTTGTTTTTGCTCTGTTTCTTACCGAAAAGAACAGCTTTGGCTTTTTAAAAAGAACAGGCGCAGCCGACACCTGTCAGATGGAGTGATCAACGCTGTCTTAGTCGTATTAGTAATCATCTTATCCCCAGTCCTAAATCCTCTTGTTAAGTTTTTTATAAGAAAATTTGCGTTTTGTTGAGAGATAGAACCGTCAGCGACCATTTTATTTATCTTCTTTAACATTTTCCTCTCTTCCCTCAACCTTGCCTCTTCATCCAATCTTGCCTCTTCATCCATTTTTCTTAGTTCCTTCTCATCCTCCGTTAACTCCCTCCCCTTTACTGTCGTTAATGTTTTCAATTCCCTTTCTGCTTCGCTATCTGAGATGTCATCAAACAATAACATATTCTGTGACATTGATGACAATTCATCGGCATAAAGTAGCAGCTGATCCTTCACAGAAATTTTATCTTTTCCCTCCAATTTTATTTCTTCCTCCATTTTTCTTAGTTCCTTCTCATCCTCCGTTAGCTTCCCCTCCTCTACTGTTGTTAATTTTTCAAATTCCTTTTCTACTTCGTCATCATTCGAAAAAAATTTGCTCTTGGCCAATGTACTATCAAATATACTCTCATGTGATACTGATGGCAATCCCTCTGCACATAACAGTACCTTAGCTGCCAATTCCTTTATCTCTCCAGAATACCTTACAAGAGTCTCTTCGACCGATTTTACGATCTCCAGAAAGTTCTCAAAATTGACATCCTTTTCCTCTGGTTCAGAAAGCTCATCTGATTCTTCTTTGTCCATTTTTTCCTATTTGAAAATGACTAGTTGATACATGAACTATTATAAAATAAAAATTACAAAAGTAAATAATAACAAAATATTAATTTGATTTTCAATGAGTCAGAAAAAGTTTCTTTGCCCTATTTCCGCTAAAGACAGAATAATTCAGAGTTTTTTCATTAAATTTAAATTCAGAACGATAGTTTTTTGCCAAATATTTTAAAACTTTTCCTAATCCAAAGCGCTCTGGTCAGTTCCAGAATTTTGGAAACTGCCTCTCTAGAACCTTTTCTTCCAGTGTCATCGAAGTCTTGAATAGCAGCCTGATTTTTTGCTGTCTATTCAACCAGGTTTTTGCATAATCAACATTCTTATATTCTATCCCATCACAAAATGCACTAACCTCTTTGATTTCAGGCTCATTTATGTGAAATTCGAAGATAGAATCATCTTTAACTATTGCATTTCTAAATGCACAGCACCTGTCTGGGCTAAGGGCCACCATAGATAGACAACCCAAACCCGGTGGAACCAGAGTTCCCCCAACAGAGCTATTGTAGGCCGTACTTCCTAGGGCTGTAGAAACTATGATACCGTCCCCTGAGTATTTACTGATTCTTTCTCTGGAATTTATATTAACATTTATATTACATGGTCTGAATACACTTCTGATCAGACATAGCTCATTTATAATTATGCTACTATATTCTGAACCGCCTACGGTGACTACCATAGCAACCATTGGATTTATTTCTACCACAATGTTTGTAGGTGAACCTACACTGTCAATGTCATAATTCCCGGTGAATTCATTCAACATAAATCCAACCCCGCCACAATTTATCCCATAGAAGGGTAAACCACAGTGGTGGAAATTGTGTATAGCTCTCAACATGGAACCATCACCTCCCAGAACAACTAGCCTATCGTTTCCGGCTGCCTCGTCGCAGTCCAAAACGTCAACGATGTTGTAGTTTTTAGCCAGCAGCCGCCTGACCATTTCTGTTCTGGGGGAGGGCTTTGTACAGACAATTCCAAGCTTCATTTTTCAAAAAATTACAGAAAAGTACTTCCTAAGGGTACTTTAAAAATATACAAAAACAACATGTTCAAGTCCAGATGCACAAATGAACAATATCTCAGACAAATTCACCCTCTTTCTCTAATAGGTGCACAGCCACCACCGGGGCATTGTCCTGGTGGTGGCCTAGCCTAGATCATTCTAAGGATTATAATTTCAAAATAACTAAAGTAAAAACTATCCAGCTAAAAAGTTAATTTTATTCGGTATGTGTTTGGGTTTAAACAACACATTTAGGTTCGTATCACAGAATATAAACTTGTCCTTCTCTGCGAGTGGATTAGCTATGTAGGCTGGCGGAAATTATGGTACATAAAATTGACAAAAATTTGATAATTTACTAAAAATTAACAGTGTTAAATTATAGTTATTTATGCGTTTATTTCGAATATCATTTCTTCTCACAATGATAATTCTGCTATCTGTTGGAGTAGATAGTAATCTATCTGCCTCATCCCAGCAATTAACAAAGTACTTCAGTGGTCTGGAAAGTCTAGAACTAAGTCTCGGCAGGGCGGATGTTTATTTTGCACTGGCCGAGGGTTCAAGTACTAGAGTAGTTTTTAACGGAGATCCAAATTCTATCACCATGAAGGATGATGCTAAAAATTTGAAAATATTAAGTACCAGACAAGCAGGATTAGGTGGAGATGCAAAGGCCGTGCTGGTTATACACATGCCAAAAATAATCAGAAATGTGAAGCTGAATATTGCAAATGGCAGTATATTCTTTCAGCACGGAACGTCGGCTACTCTGGCCGTATCCGGTGGAATGCTGACTTTCACGGGAAATAACATTTTGGGACCAACAACCTTTAGAGTAGGAAATGGAACTGTAACTCTAAACTACAACGTAAATAAACTTACTGGGCCGGTAAATATGGATATATTCGGCGGCAGGATAGAAATGACGGCAGATCTAAGCGAGGCCTTCAAAGCTGTTAGTAATTCCCTAAAAGGTCCAAATATCAATTTTAAATCAGAATTGCCAATCGTCCAAGGTGAAAATGGAGGAGAGGCCGCCGACTTCAACATATCGGGGATGGTAAGCGAGGCCTCCATCAGCCTAAAAATTTCAGAATACTAGGAGATTCCGATATCAATACAGGGTGTGGCCACTACTCTTACTCTTCTTATTTTGAGTTTGCGTATAACTGTCTAGTTCCCTTGTGGCTTCTCTAAATTGCTGAAAATCAATTCTTTTTTCATTACTATTCTCCCTTTCTTTGTTCCGGAATAATGACATTACTAAGCCAATCAGAATATCTATGAACTTTTTAATTATACCCCTCTCTGAACTCTGTTTTTCTGTTTTCTTGAAATTTTTCTGTTTCTCGGATTCCTCCTCTTCTTTGATCCCAGGTTGTTTGTTAAAATTAGTTTTCCTCTCCTCGGAAGAGCTTTTTCCCCGTGATGGGGAGGTGCTTGTATCGCTTACTTCTTTCAAGGAGTAGTTATCTGTCACATCTGTTCGCCCTCGGGAGGAATTATTATTTTTTTTATCAAATTCTTTCTGTTTTCTAGACTTCACTTCTCTAGTCCTGGCCTCGGACTGTTTTTTCGTATGATCAGCTTGCTCTCGTGAGAAATTATTATTTTGTGTATCAAGTCCTTTCTGTTTTCTGGACTCTACTTCTCTAGTCCTGGCCTTGGATTGTTTTTTCGCAAGATCAGTTGCTCTCTTTGCATAATCGTTTAAGCTACTGGGGGTGAATGTACCTTCTATAAAACTCACCAACTCTTTCAACTCCTCCAGTTTTCTCAGATTTAGCTCGAAAGGTAATCCATTTTCTCCGGTATTGTTTTTAAATCTATTAATTAGATGAATCATATTTTCATCTTTTATCATATTCCTAGTATCAGCGTCAACCTCTACTATCCCAAATTCTGCAATTTTTCTATTGATAACCCAATCGATTTCTCTCCTGAAAAACTCCTTCAATATTTCATCAGATGGCTTTTTTAAAATATCAACCGTTACCCTTGGAAGGATTGACTCAGAAATAGGTTCTATGATTCCAACAACCTCTCTTACTTTCATAAGTGTACATAGCCGCTCTAGTTCAATATAATTATCGGTATTGGTTTTCTCTAGAGCTCCGGAATATAGCATATTAAAACATTTCACCCTATTTAAGGTCCTAGCCAGAATCCCAACAGGAAGATCGTAGTTGCCTCCAAAACTTTCTTTTTGAACTTTACAGTTATTTCCTATAGGACCAAGTTTCTCACTTACTATTTTCATATCACTAGAGATAGATAGAAATTGCTCTTCGGAGTTCTCAATATCTACGGCGGCATTTCTCAGTTTTTCAAGATCTAGCATCGCAATCACTACCTGTCTGGTTCCAGGCACTTCTAGATTTAAATGGATAAATTTTTCAGATTTTGGCAGATTGTCAATGTCTATTCCAATAGATTTTAGGAAGGCCCGCTTGGAGCTAAAGTGTACCCCAGGGGAATTGCTATCAGCCAACGGCCGCTGGAACCTCAATAAACTAATATCCTCGGTTCTCTTCAGAGATGCTAGCAATACTACATGCGATTCCTCCAGTTTTCCAAAGTCAAGAGCATCCGGACCCTCGTTAATTCTATTCCGGGAAATTTTTCTGGCACATTCTTTTAGGTACTGTTCAATGTCACTGGCGCTGGCATCAACTCTTCTGCTGCTACCATTATTTGCGAGCATGACATACTCTATTGCCCCACTCCTTACCATCTCCTCTACGCTGGCACCCCCATTTAATTTTTCGTAATTCATCTTTAGGCAGTACTTAGGAACCGTATCTTCTACGCAGTACATTGTGTGCAGTGCAACGCCCCGGTCGTCATATTTTGTTTCAT
>JAIRWJ010000090.1 GCA_031269065.1 Rickettsiales bacterium | reverse complement strand
CTGCAGCTCCACTCTTCGGAGCAGCAGCACTGGTAATACTATCAGTCCTGACTCCCTCTGCTGCCTTCGCCAGCCTATCCACGTCCACTATGTTGGTTCTAACTGACAGACCTCTAGTAAACATCTGATGATACAAGTCTGTTAGCGGATGTTCTTTGATTTTATCTTTGGAACCATCTGCGGCACCACTTTTATCTTCCTCTTCATTTTTTCCTTCATTTATTTTGTCTTCAGTTCCTTCGGCTTCTCTTCTGGACCCATCATCACCAGCAGGACCTTTGCCAATTTCGCTATCTTCTTCCAAATTCTCTCCGGAACTGGACGGGACCACATCCTTGCGATAATCTCCCCGCTGGCGCCATCTCTTTCGGTGTTTTTCTTCCTCCTCCTCTGGGAAGGAGTAGTCTAATTGTCCTAGAGGGAAGGGTTGGAAGAGATGACTATTTGTTTCTTTTGTTTTCGGTTTTTTTTTGTCCCTGCTCTCTTTTTTGCTTTCAATCTGCTTCCCATCAGAGTCTGATGGCTTTTTCAAAATCTGTCTCTTTTTCCATTCTGTTTCCTTTTCTGTTTCCCGCAATGATGGCTCATGCCTCTCGACTTCGGCACCCCATGCCCAACCCCTAACGTATGGTTTGCGGAACGGAACCCAGCTCAGAGCCAGGACAACTGCAACTACTCGCTGGGCAACCACCCAATGGATCCAATGGATTGGAGAACCTATTCTAGTCTTCATGGATTCCTCCGAAGGCTACTCTATTGGTACTATAGCATGGAATTAGTTAATAATCAAGTATACTACTATAAGTTTTTTATTGACCCCCTCCTAGCCTCCCTCGGCGGAACGCCGAGGGAGGAAGGTTCTAGATTCCCTCCCTAAAACTGCAGAGAAGAAAAGACAAGGAGTGCGGACGATACAAGATCAAAAAATCAATTATTGACTGCCGCCACAATGCGAGTTTATCAGAATAGGAAAGCAAGAAAAAGCCCAAGACCCCCCAAAATCCTTTTTGACATCACATTCTTGCCTTCCCAAGAAATTTTCGCAGAGGAATTAGGCTTGTTCTTCTTTCCGATAGCGACGTCAATGCCGTTTCCCCGAAATAATTCGGCCAGGTCGCAGACAAGGTCCTTTAGAGTCGACTTTTTCTCTTTCCTGCACATGGATTTCACTGCCTCCTTGTCCTCAACCGACACCAGAAAGGATGCAACGTTCACCTTCGCTGAACTATTGATCCATGTAGCTCCCAGATTATCAAACATTTTCTGCAGATTAAGCATCGTTTTTAGCTCAAATTCGTTGAAAACTCCACCATAGGCACCAGCACCATTGGCCACAATCTGATCATAGAGCACGATTCCGCCATTTCTAATTCTGTTCACCAGAGTTGGATCTTCCATGGCTGTCATAACGGCCGCCGTAGCATGGAAAAGACAGGAAAGAGATTGTAATTCCTGCTCGTTTCTATTCAAAAACCTAACCCTGCTGGAGAGATCTCCCAAAAAATAGCTGTAGCTACCACTATCCTTGTATTGTCCAAGTCTGTCACTATCGTGTATATAGAGAAGCTTCTGCCCATTGAAAGCTCTCTCCCTCATATCCGGGTCTATTCTCTTTATCTTTTCCACATCCACTATGGCACCAGCTGCATGCCGAATTCTGAGACCACCTACCACTATGGCTAAATATTCATCTCTTAGAGAATTTGTTTCAACTACGCCTATGGACTCCATAAAAGACTTGATCCCATCATATGATTCTCCAAGAGCAACTATTCTCCTCCCCAGAGTACCAATAGTCTGAAATCTTATTTTCTTCAGCTCCTCCACATTTTTTACATTTGCTAGCAACAGCAAATAGGATTCATCGGTGCTCGTCCTCATTATCCTTTGTTTCTCATATGCTACCAGGACCTCAGTTCCTCCCCTTTCCCGCAGAAGACCGCTGCCATAGAGTATATCCCTTGCAAGCTCCCGAGCAAAGGGTTTCAGTTCGCTGAAATGTTTGATGCCCACGATAGCCTCGTTCTCTATAAGATTGTCTAGCTCTACCACTTTAGCGCTATTAAGCAGGCGGTTTATATTCCTATAGTCCACTGTGACCGATTTCTGTCCGCCTTTCTGATCAACAGAAAAATAACTATGCTTCATTGCAAGACCAAATTCACCATACTGAGTCGTCCCCAGAATAGCTCTTTTTTCGGTAGAATTTGCTACAGGTAGCCCCTTGGTGTCGTGCAGAAGCGACACCTTGCCGATTTCCTTAGGAGTGCCGTTCCCATACAGATGTGTTTCTAGGAAACCTACACCAATACTGACGCCTCTTCCGCTCCGCTCGCCATTACTCCAGACTCCTTCATATATCTCACCGTCTGCATACCTACGCATCCCTCTTCCGTTTTCTTCGTCACTTCTCCAGCAGCCATCGTATATGTCACCATTTGTGTAAATACACCTTGCCCATCCATTTTTTATATCGTTTATAGCTAGCCCCTCACATCTGTCACCACCTACATAGGTTATCTTGATAAATTGAGCTTCCCCACTACCCTTACCGTTCCCGCAAAGAGATGTTCTTGCCCTAGCATAGGGTTCATACTCCTCTGGACTGCTATTGGCTACAAAATTGGCCTTCTTTATAATATAGTCAATCCTAGTATTACTTACATACTCAAAATCATCGTCCTTCCAGTTAGGTTCTTTCTCCAGCCTAGAACCAGCAAAAACCGGGCCCGGGCCCAGAACAGATAGGCCCGCCACAGCAAGGAAGACTATCAACAATCCCGATTTATTATTAGACATGCATCACTACCATTGATATACATCTTCTGGAAGTATACAACTGAAGCTATTTTTTGTCAACAATTCACAAATACCATCTGAGGCTTTTCTAACGTATATCCATATCCCCACATAGTTATTGACATTACTCC
>JAIRWJ010000031.1 GCA_031269065.1 Rickettsiales bacterium | reverse complement strand
CAAGGTCAGAGCGGAGACAGGCCTTTTTACACTCGGCATCCTCTGAATTGTCACTGCAGAGGGCAAAGTAGCCTATGTCGTTGCTGTCTCTTTTGCATTGTTCACGGTGGAGTAGGCTTTCGTTAAATTTAAAGTGGCCAGCCTGGCATTTTTTGAGAGCTAGGGTATTCCTACCGGGATTCTCATCGATGAGGGTGTCATTAGTTACTCTGGTCATGCAGCTGCTGTCATCAACTCTGCAACTGCCGTCGCTGTTGGAGCATAGGTACCACTCCTGGCCCGGGGAGTAGTGGTTTGCGGTGTTTAGGCCACAGGTGCCTCGGTTATAGACTATGCTTTTGTCATATTCCTCGGCTAACTTCGTAGATGAGCAGGAATAGTTGTTGCGACTTATTATATGGGCCAGTTCGGCACCTCCAAAAGTCAGAGAGCAGGCTAGAGTGAACGTCAACAGGGTAGTCCACTTTACTCCCCCCAGCAGAAACATCCAGCCAATGGCCAGTACGGCAACTGCTATAATAGCTCTGCCGGCTTTGCCGGTGATGATATCCAACACATAGCATAGGGCTGATACCATGCCATTTCTCTTGGCTGCCAGTAGCTCTTCGTTGGTCAAACCGACCCTTCCACTGTTCTGGCTAGCGGAAAAACCTAGAGGCGAGGCTCGAAGACCAAAGTAGGGCAGCTTCAAGGTCGTTAGGAGTGTTAGAATAAGGAAAAATCGAAAAAGGACTTTCATAGTTCGGTTCCTCACTGCTGCCTAGGTTCCATCATTCTCCAGTGGCCCCCATCCTGGCCACATCGTCTATAAAGCGCTGTCTGCGCTTTATATTTCGGAAACCAAGGGTTTCATAGAGGGGATAGGTCTTTATGTCTGTAAAACCGCAGAAGGGGAGTATTCCGCTTTTGAGCTGGAGGCCAAAAGGGTCTTCAAAATCTGTAGCCATATTCTGTTTTGGACCACCGTAGGTGTATATGAGGGTAACCGTCCTGCCAGCCAGCAGTCTCTCCACTTTGCGAACCGGAACTAGTTGGACGTCGAAGGCAAATCCTGGCAGGAGTACTCTCTCGAGAAATCCCTTGAGTAGAGCCGGGGGACCATACCACCAGACGGGTGACAGGATCACCAGATGGTCACACCATTTCAATAGATTCTGTGATCTTTCGAGATCCGGCTCTAGCTCCTGACGCCGGCTATAGCCAAAGTGTAGTATAGGGTCAAAATGAAGATTCCTCAACACCAGTATTTCCACATCAAACCCACTTTTTCTGGCGCTGATCTCATACTCTTCGGCAAGGCAGGCCGTGAGACTAAATTTTGATGGATTTGAATCGATTAGAAGAATTTTTTTCATCATATTCATGACACCATTTGGTTTTTTGAGAAGATAATAATTACAAATTTTTAAAAAAACAATTGGATAGTGAGAGAAAATTGGGGAATATGTAATAATTTTTATCTTAAATATTCTTTTCTGGCAAATCCAGAAATAAGTTAGAACATAGTTATTTTTATGGAATATTCGCGCACACATAATTTTGTTGACTATTTATTAATATACGTACAAATTATTTATATTGTAATAATTATTAATTAATAAATGGTAGAACTTTATGGAAGATGAGATAGAAGTGATAGAGCTGTCAAAAAATGTTTTTGAACAGACAAAACGAGATAATTATAAAACAACAAAGATCCGCTGGAAATTGGGTCCTCAGGGAGAGCAGATAATGATCCAAAAGCAAATAAAACGATATGATGGTGTAATTACTATTGAATCGGGAGATTTTGATTCCAATTTGAAATGCCTTGTAAAGGGTGATAGAATAATAACAAGGAGTACGTCTGATTATCATCCACTTAGTTTTTTCACCAAGGAAGAGGAAAAAGGAGAGATAGTTACTGTTGAGTCAGGAAATTTTGATCCCAGTTCGGACTGCTTTGTAAAAGGTAAGAAAATAACAACAAAAACTAAACCTTATTATTATACCAAAGAAGAGGAAAAAACGGTTACCGTTGAATCTGGGGATTTTGATCTCACCTCGGGTTGCCTCAGGAGAGGTGACCGGGAGAAAACATACACTGGATATTATCCCTCCACCGAAGAGAAAGAGAACGGACAATTTGATGAGCGCGGCGATCTTACGGATGGCAAAAGATTAAAAGTAATTATGAGTAATAAATATCATGATGAGAAAACTATCAGCGAGGATATAAAAAAACGTGGCAATCTTACAGATGTTAAAAAAATAACAACGACTAAAGAAGATAGCAGGACCACTGTCATTGAGGAAAAGAAAACATTTGATGAACGTAGCGACCTTGTGAAAGGCTATGAAATAAAAACAGAGGAGAGGAAGGAATCAGGAGGTAAACGTAATTTCACTATCACTGAGCGGAATGGGGAGTTTAGGTCCGACCACCTTACAAAAGGGGTCAGAACAATAAAATATGTAACAAAGTATACGGCAGACTATATAGATACATTTGAATATAGATCAGAATATGAGACGGAGTGCAAAGGCAAGTTGCCTAAGGACTCTATTGTTGAAGTTATTGAGTCAGGAAGTTATAACAATGGTGAATATTTTTACCGCCCCGAAGAGCTCAGTGCTGGTACTAGAACAACAACGAGCACCCATAATGGGGAAATTACTGAAGTTATCGTCCAGGAAGGAGAATTTTACGGACCATCTGGTGACTTCAAAAAAGGTAAAATGACAAAAAAAACAACCGATTCCACTAATACTAAAAATGAGGAGACGATCATAGAGTTTTTCGGTGGGCCTGACCATACTAAGAAGTGCATAAAAAGGAAAATAGTGGAAAGAGAGAAGAAAAAAGCAAAAGACAAACAAAATGTAGATGGCGCCGTAATTAGTACCACCGCCTACAGTGAGGAGAAAAATCTTGATAAGTCCGGCGGTCTTGAGATCGGCTATGAGGAAGAAAATGTGGTTTGGTCTAATGGTGGTCACTCTTTTTCCAGATTGGAAGGATCATTTAATCATTCTAACCGACTTGTTGATGGTAGAATAGAATCGAAGGAAATCAAATTTGAAGGTGAAATAAAAACCATTACTAATTACAGCGAAGATTGTAAAAATGGTGAGACTGATAAAAGTTTAAAAACAATGGAAAAAATTGGGCCCGCTATTGAATCCTTTATCACAAAGGGTAAAACCCGAATTGGAAGTGGTTACGATAATTTTCTAGTAGAAACCAAAGAAACTACGACGGAAGTTGGACCTAATGGCGAGAAGGTTACTGCCTATAAAGTAGAAACCCAGAGGCCGTGTTCCGACTGTCTCCACACTAAAGGTCATAGAGAAATAGAAAAACATGATGGAGAGAAGATCACTAAATCTGTAGAAGATGGGGAATATACGCACATTTACCTAGATACGGGCAGCAGAACAATAAGAGAAACTGGACCCGGCTATGAGATTATTACCAATGAGAAGGGAAAATTTGTGACATTTTCCGAAAAAAATCATCTTAACAAGGGTGATAAGATAACGACACGAATCAACAACAATGGCGAGAAGACGATCATTACTGAAAAAGGAAATTTTGTCGAGGGCGGATTATTCAGTCATAAGGAAATGGGCAAAAGAACCACAATAGGACCAAATGGTGAGATTACTGAGGAAGAGGGATATTTTAGCAACATGTTCTTTGACTCCGAAAATCATTTTCATTTCATTCCTGCGAGCAAGCTTGAATATGGGACAAAGACAGTTACTAGACCTAATGGGGGAGATAGGACAATTTACGATGGGTATTTTGTTGAAGATGACCTGATAGATGGAAATGAGATAACTGAATCAAACAACGGAACAGTAAAAACAAAAAGGGAAGTACATGGAGATGCTGAAGCTGAGAGAAATAGGCGCTATAAGCAACAGCGTAAGAATAATCTCCAGAATAAACAATCAACTTCAACTTCCAAAATGAGGGGTTTTATTGAAAAATCAAAAAGACTCTTTACCACATTAACAAAAGGTTTAGATGCACTTAATATTTTTCAGGGGAATAATAGCATGGAACAACAACTTGGAGAAGGAGAAGAAGAGGATATTTATACAGGGATATAAGTCGGTATAGCTGAACTTTGGTCCTATTTTCCTTTCACAAACAGTGAATAAGGTTCTGGGATTTCACCATAAAAATTACTATAGGAAGTTCTGGCATAATTTTGTTACTTCCACAAATCAGAGAGTGGTCATATAATTATATAAATATTCCATGGCAACCGTATAAGCGGCCATGGAATATTTATTATAATATTACTAACCAACAGTTAAATTCATGGATATTTTAGATCTAAATGAAAAATTGGAGAAACTCGGCCATAGCTGGGAACATTTTAAAGAGGCTAACAATGATAGGCTTCTACAGTTGGAAAGAAAAAGTTCCGCTGATCCATTAACGGAGATAAAACTGGAAAAACTGAATTCGCTGCTAGATGAGCAGAAATCTAAGATTGATAGTCTTGAGGTGGCTATGGCTAGACCAATTAGCAGCAACGACTATCTAAAAGAATATAAGTCTAATGATGACATTCAGTATAAAAATGCGTTTAATGGCTATTTAAGGAAGGGAATAGACGAACAACTGGCGAACCTGGAGATGAAGAGAGATCTGACCACCAGTATTGAATCATCAACATCCTATGGCGGCTATCTGCTAACTCCAAATATCCAGAGGATGATAATCGACAGGATTGATAGCATCTGTGTTATGAGGAAGATATGCTCGGTGCAGGAAATATCTTCATCTAGCCTAGACGTCATTGGCCATTCGGCCATGGCCTCAACTTGGCTAGACGAGACCGGAGATGTAGATGATACTGACACAAGCGTGTTTTCTAGAAAAACCATAGAGACCTATGATCTGGTGGCTCAACCAAGGGTTAGTCAGAGATTGCTCGACGATGCCGCTATAGACATTGAGGAATGGCTTGCCCATAGATTGGGCAGTGACTTTGCCCTTGCTGAAGAAAATGCTTTCATAAACGGCCTTGGTAAAACCTCCAGCCAGCCTAAGGGTATTTTGGACTACGTTGGAGAGGAGGGTGGCATAGGAGCAACCACCAGTTCCAGCACCGCAAAAAGATTTACGGAAAACGATATACTGGATCTCTACTATTCTCTCGGAGATAGGTATCTAAATAACGCCAGCTTCCTGATGCCGAGAACCGCTATGAAACATATCAGGACACTCAAAGATGCGACCAGTGGCCAATATCTCTGGAATCCAGCACTGCTGGCCGGACAGGTTGATACTCTGCTTGGCTGTCCAGTGTACAACAGTTCCCATATGCCGGCCGTTGGCAGTTCGACAAAGTCCATAGTGTTCGGAGATTTTAAATACTACCAGGTAGTGGATAGGATTGGCATAAGGATTCTAAGAGATCCATTCACAGCAAAACCCTATATAAGGTTCTACACAACAAAAAGGGTTGGTGGAGATGTAATAGATATTGAAGCTTTTAAAGGATTGATAACAGCTGACTATTAGTCGAGCCTAAGATCTTCCAGGGGCTATTCTATCGAATGGAATAGCCCTGATTTGGATGTTTTTGTAGATCATCAACTATTTACCACTCTGGCCCTGTTAAACTTGTGCCCCAAAATGAATAGAAGCAGCATTGATCCCAGGGATAGTATATGAAAATCCAGTGCTATACAGAATAGTACGAGCACAATGGCGGGTGAAATGTATTTTCTTCTGCCAAAAAGAAAATAATTACCAAAGAATGGTATAATATGCAAAAAATATATCCTCAAATTTTCCTGAATAATCTTGAACATCAGATCGACCATAATCATAAGCAATAAAAAAATCACAATTAGTCTTATAATAATGTTTACTCTGCATTTCGATAGGAATTTATCTCTTTCAGTTATATAGGAATCTATTTCCAGAAGATTCCTATAGGGGATTAGCCTGTTATTTCGGATTGCACCAAAAAAGGATATTTTATTTGGAGAAAATACCTCATATTCTATTTTCACATCCCCAATTTCGGGGTTTAGAAAATCTTTCCCGTTGTACAAAATATATCCATCAATAACCCTAAAGTCATCCTGGTACCCATCGGCCATAGTTCTTCCATTTACACCACTATCCGAAACATAGGAATCAAGATCGACATAGTTGCTTTTTATTTCCGACTTTGGCCTGTTTTTCCTTCTAATGACTTTGCCCCTGTATATAGCTTTCGGATTTCCGAATAGAACTTTTCTATATTCTATCTGGTCTGTGAAATACTTTTTATCAATTTCGAATCCGCTTTCCGTAATGATGTTTTTCACAAATAAGTTCTCATTTTTGTATAATTTCAAGTTCACCAGATCATCTACATGGTTGCTTTTACTTCTGTCTTGAAAAATGTCTGAATTCACGAGTTTATCACTCCACTGTCTCCTATATCTATAGACATAGGACGTTCCACCCTTCGACAATCTCCTTTCCTCGACCCACTGGTACACTTTGACATTTTTTCTCAGAGCGAAAATCTTATTGATAACGACTCCATGTATATTGCTATCCACAAAATTCGTTCTATTCACAATTCCTTCGTGAAGGAAAACAAATCTATCCCCATTCCTTGTGGTTTCTAGAAATTCGTGTTTTTCGTCTCTAACCGCAAACAGCATAAGTGCTAGACCTATCAATAGAAGGTAGGATGTAAGAAATAGCATAAACTTTCTCATGGACCAACTCCCGGGCTAGATTAGTGTAAATAAATTTTTTACCTATCTTTATGAGCATTATAATCTTATAAAATCTAAAATCAATTGATTTATATGTTCATAATTGCTGGAGTGGACTCCAAGCCTACTCCACCGTGAACAATGCAAAAGAGACAGCAACGACATAGGCTACTTTGCCCTCTGCAGTGACAATTCAGAGGATGCCGAGTGTAAAAAGGCCTGTCTCCGCTCTGACCTTG
>JAIRWJ010000067.1 GCA_031269065.1 Rickettsiales bacterium | reverse complement strand
TGGTTATCGGCAATTATTTCATTTTTTGATATTCTCTGACCAATAGATACGATCGGATACTGATTTATCACTGTACTATTGTTTGTTCTCAGATATTTATCCAGGATATAGGTGTGTATTTTTGAAAGACCGTTGTCACGCAACTCCTCAAGAACTATGTGCTTTGCATCCACATATTTAACTACGCCGTCTACTTCGGACACAACTACTCCACAATTAGAAAAAGTGGCTACTACGCGCTCCATGCCGGTGCCCACATAGGGAGCCTCGGATTTTATCAGTGGAACAGCCTGCTTTAGCATATTAGCTCCCATAGAAACACGTCTAGATTCATTGTTCTCGAGAAATGGAACAAGACTTGCTGCCACAGAAATTATTTGTCTTGGTGAAACATCTATATAGTCAATAGCTTCCGGAGGGAATGCCAGAATTTCACTATCTCTACGACAGACAACACTTTCATTCAGTATTTTGCCATTTTCATCTAGTTCCACGTTATAGGAAGAAAATACCTTACCAACCTCTTCTATGGCCGACAGATAAACTACTTCGTTTTGAAGGACGCCATTTTTAACCTTTCTATAGGGTGCCTCTATAAAGCCATATTTATTTACCCGGGCGAAGATCGACAGGTTATTGATCAGACCAATATTAGCTCCATCCGGGGACTCTACAGGGCAAATCTTTCCATAGTGGGTATAGTGTACGTCTCGCACATCGAATCCTGCTCGTTCTCTAGTCAGACCACCAGGTCCAAGTGCTGTGACCCTTCTCTTATGGCCCAGCTCTGACAAAGGATTTGTCTGGTCCATAAACTGGGACAGTTGGGATGTGGCAAAGAAATCAGCTATGGTGGTGGACAAAGGCTTTGTATTTATGAGATTCTGGGGAACTATGGTTTCTGGCTCCAGTGTATTCATCTTCTCTAGTATAGACCTTTCCACCTTGGACATGCCAACTCTGAATTGCATATCTAATAGTTCGCCAGTACATCTTAGCCTCCGGTTAGCCAAATTGTCTATATCGTCGGTTTTTTCATCGTTGTGTTTAAGTTTACTAAGAATCTTTATGGTGGACAAAATGTCATCTTTAGTTAGGTGCGTGGTACTCATATCTACGTCTATGTTCAGTCGGTAGTTCATCTTAATTCTACCCACATCTGACAGATTGTACTTATTGCTGAAAAAAAGGCCAGTTATGAACTTTTCGGCCGAATCGAAGCTGGAAGCTTCTTCGGACACCTTCACGGTCCTGTAGAGGTCAAAGAATGCATCCTCCACAGTCTTGTCTTTTTCCACCATCAGACTGCTAAATATATAGTTTCCCAGCTCCGAACTGTCCGGAATGACCACGTCCAGTTCCCTGATACCGAGAGTTCTGAGGTCCTCCAGCCTTGTGAAGTCAAGCTCATAGCCCGTCTGAAAGAGAATCTCTCCACTGCTACGGTCCAAAATATCGTTTAGAACCACAAAAAATTGATTCTCTTCGCTGCTGATGAAATATCTGCTAAACTTCTTTTCTTTTAGCTGGCTAACAAGCCTTCGAGTAACCTTTCTGCCCCGAGAGATAACACTTTCCCCATCATCCACATTCACCACATCAAAATCAAAGCTTTTCCCAAGACAGTTATCGTAGTCAAATTCTAGAGACCACTTGTTCTCGACACATTTGAGCCGATAGGTTCGGTAAAAATAGGAGAGAACCTCACTCATTGACATTTTCAGCACTCTGAACATGTAGCTGATAGGCATTTTTCTTTTTTTGTCCATTCTGAAGTAAAGCAGGTCTCGGCTGTCAAATTCAAAATCCAACCACGAGCCAGTTACCGGAATAATCTTTGCGGAGTAGCTTTTTCCGGAAAACATTTTCGAATCTTCACTATCGAAAAAAACACCCGGGGCTCTTCGCATCTGACTTACGACCACCCTCTCTATACCGTTTATGACAAAACTTCCAGTCTTGGTCATAAGGGGAAAGTCACAGAGAAACACCTCCTGTTCCTTTATAGCTTTTATTTCCTTCTTGGAATTTTCTTCTTCAAACTTGTCCAACACCAGAAGTCTCAGAGTAGCATAGACAGGCACGGCATAGGTTCTACCGGAATTCATACATTCCTTAACGTTGTACTTGATTTCGCCGGCCCTATACTTGACAAACTCTAGTATTAGATTTTTGCTATTATCGATCAATGGGAAAAAAGATTCCAGTATTTCCTGTACCTTTGATCCTTTTCTTCTTTCTTCGTCACTATTATCTAGACATATAAATGACTCAAATGATTCCTTTTGCAAAAAAACAAGATCCGGGATAAAATCATCATCTACTCTGTTCGAAAAACTTCTCCTTAAAATATATTCAGAATGACTCAGGGCTTTCACTTGGTTATCCTCATGTTGTTTATCATAAACCGCAGACAGGCGCCTCTCTTTTTTTCGAGAAAAAGGGCATTAGCTAAAACTGGGCTCGAAAAATTAGGATAGTTTAACCTTTGCACCCGCCGCTTCTAACTTCGCTTTTAAGGATTCAGCCTCATCTTTCTTAATAGATTCCTTAACCACCTTAGGAGCTCCATCAACTAGATCTTTCGACTCCTTGAGGCCCAGACCGGTGATGGTTCTTATCTCCTTAATGACATTGATTTTGTTTTCGCCGGCTGCCTCCAGAGTTACTGTGAATTCTGTCTGTTCCTCAACAACCGCCAATGCACCAGCAGTAGCTCCAGCGGTAGCAACAACAGCGGCTGAAACTCCCCACTTTTCCTCCAAAACCTTGGACAGTTGGGAAATCTCTAACGCAGTTAGATCCGAGAGTTGTTCAATAATACTACCTAATTTCTCAGTCATTTATAAGCCTTCTCAAATTATTAATAATAACATACTAAGCTTGTAGCTTTTCTTCCCGGGCAACCAGCAGCCTAACCAAATGTGAACCTGGTGCCCTGAGAACTCTGATAAATCTCGATCTCACGTCGTTCATCGAACCAAGCGAAGCTAATTCCTCAACAAATTTAACGTCAGCCATCTTTCCATTGAAAGCCACCACCTGTATCTTTAGATTTTCATTCTCTTTGGAAAACCTACTAACAGCATTTGACAGGGCCAGAGCATCGTTCGAGTAAGAAATGGCCACCTGATCATAGAAATAGTCCGCCAGATAGGAAAAACCTGTACCATTCACAGCTCTCCTCAGGAGGGTATTTTTTATTACCCGAATATTGGATCCACCGTCTTTCAGAGATGTCCGCAGCCTCACGAACTCTCCGGCACTCAGCCCCTTGTAGTTGAGCAGAATACACATCTCATTGCCTGACAGTATACCCTTTGCCAACTCCACTGACTCCTGTTTTTTTTCTCTATTCATAGCTTACCTCCCTCCACCGATTTTATCCACGTCTACAGCCACGGACGGACCCATAGTTGTTGTTAGATACACGCTCTTTATATATTTATTCTTAATAGCATCGGGTTTCAGCTCCTTCAGAGTGGCCACAATAGCCTTTATATTAGCTATCAGATCCCCATCGGAAAAGTTGATTTTTCCAATATTAGCATGAACTATACCGTACCTGTCATTTTTGAAAATCAACTTGCCCTTAAGAGCAACCTTGACAGCTTCAACCACATCATCTGTGACGTTTCCATTTTTTGGATTTGGCATAAGACCCCGGGGTCCGAGTTTCTTAGCAATTTTGCTTAGACTCTTCATGACGCCCGGAGTGGCTATGCAATAGTCGAACCCCATGAAGCCGGCATCTATTTCGTCTATCAGCTCACCAAAACCAGCTCTAGTAGCTCCTGCTTCAAGAACCTCCCGCTGCTGTAGGTCACTATCCGTGAAAACGATAATTCTCACCTGCTTGCCCAGACCAGCCGGTAGCGCCACAGAACCCCGGATATTCTGATTTGACTGCTTGGCGTCTATATTAAGATTAAAAACCATGTCCACAGCCTCGACAAATTTCCTCTGGTTCTTTCCATAACTCTCTCTCAGCATACCTAGAGCAGTAGTCAAATCAACCACATTCTCGGGTTTGCTGCCATTAGACTTTTTATTTTTTGCTGCTGTCATATTCTCTAATTCTCCTCCTCAATCACCTGTAGTCCCATGGACAGGGCAGAACCCCTGACCATGGCCATGCAAGCTTTTATATCTTTCGTATTCATATCAGCGATCTTTTTTTTAGCAACATTTTCTATTTGCTTCATCGTTATCATGCCCGCCGAATCCTTACCCGAATTTGAAGAACCTTTCTTTAGACCTATTTCATCCTTAATCAGAAAGGTAATGGGTGGTTCCTTAGTAATAAATGTGAAACTCTTATCTTTATAGATAGAAATTACCACGGGTATAGGAGTGCCCTGTTCATAGTTGAACTTCAAAGCGTTGAACTGCTTACAAAAATCCATTATATTGACTCCTCTGGGACCCAGCGCTGTACCAATAGGTGGAGCTGGATTTGCCTTTGCGACGGGAACCTGCAGATTCACCCTTGCAACAACTTCTTTCTTAGTGGCCATTTTGTCTTTACTCCAAATATAGGTAAATTAGTAAATTCATATTTTCTCAACCTTTAATGCATCAATATCCATTATTGTACTTCTACCGAAGATGGATATACTTATCTTCAGAAGACCCTTAGACTCATCCTTTCCCTCCACAACGCCATTAAACGATTCGAAATGACCCTCTTTAATTCTGACAGAGTCGCCGATTTCGAATTTACTCTCTTCGGACACAATGTCCTGCATAGCCTCCAATTTCATTTTCTCTATTTTTTCAGGAGAAACGGACTCTGGATGAAGAGTTTTACCTAAAAATCCCATAACCCGGGGCATTGACCGAATTTTGTTTATAGTGTCCACATCAGCCCTCATGTTAATGAATATATAGTTAGAAAACACTTTCTGGCTAGCCTCAACTTTCTTATTTCTAAGAATTTTAATTACTTTTTTCATCGGCACAAAAGCCTCCTTTATATTTTCATCTACAACCGCCATTCGATTTATCTCTTCCCCAACCTTGATTTCGCTGCCCGAATAGGCAGCCAGTGTATACCATTTGTAATCCATCAGAGCATCCCAAAAAAGAGTTTTATTAATTTAGAAATTACAAAGTCAGCACAGCTAATGAACACCATAAAAATCCCAGTCAGCACAACTATGACAAAAGACGTAATCTTAACATCCTGTCTAGTTGGAAATGTTATATTCTTCGCTTCTCGGGCGATCTCTCTAAAATAGTCTAACAAACGTTGCGTCTTCATATGATTCCTATTTGGCAGGGGCGGAAGGACTCGAACCTCCGACAGATGGTTTTGGAGACCATTACTCTACCAACTGAGTTACGCCCCTATTTAAATCCGGCCTACCTCTCCCCTACTCACATATCTCCAAATCCTTCTATCCATTGGATACGTAAAATACACTGTTATCTCGGGTTCAACCCATCATTGTATAATTTCACTCACAACACCAGCACCTACGGTGTGTCCACCCTCTCTTATGGCAAACCTTTTCCCTTTTTCCATAGCAACAGGGGCAATAAGATTCACCTCCAGATTAACATTATCTCCCGGCATAACCATCTCCACACCCTCGGGGAGTAATATAGAGCCAGTCACATCCGTTGTGCTGAAGTAGAACTGGGGTCTGTAGTTCTTAAAGAATGGGGTATGCCTTCCTCCTTCTTCCTTAGTAAGAACATAGACTTCTGACTTGAAATGGGTATGTGGGTTTATACTTCCTGGCTTACAGAGAACCTGACCTCGTTCCACATCTTCTCTCTTTGTTCCCCGGAGCAACACTCCAATGTTATCACCTGCCTGACCCCGGTCGAGAAGTTTCTTAAACATTTCAACTCCAATACAGGTTGTCTTCTGGGTGGGCTTCAGACCAACTATCTCAACCTCCTCGCCAGTCTTTAGGGTTCCCCGGTCAACCTTGCCGGTGACAACGGTACCTCTTCCGGAAATGGACATAACATCCTCTATAGCCATCAGGAATGGTCCATCAATAGGCCTCTGGGGTTCAGGTATGTATTTATCGATAGTATCCATAAGCTTCAGTATAGATGGTTCGCCGATATCACTCTGGTCTCCCCCCAGAACCTTGAGGGCAGAACCCCGAATCACCGGCGTGTTATCCCCGGGGAATCCATAGGAGCTAAGCAGATCTCGAACCTCAACCTCCACCAGATCCACCAATTCAGTGTCTTCCATTGCATCAACCTTATTAAGGTAAACAACTATGTACGGAACACCTACCTGTTTAGCCAGTAGAATATGTTCTCTTGTTTGAGGCATCGGACCATCCACCGCTGACACTACCAGTATGGCACCATCCATCTGGGCAGCACCGGTTATCATGTTCTTGATATAATCGGCATGGCCTGGACAATCCACATGGGCGTAATGCCTGTTGGACGTCTCATATTCTACATGGGCTGTATTAATAGTTATTCCTCTCTCCTTTTCTTCCGGAGCGCTATCAATCTCATCGTAGGCTTTAACCTTGATATTCTTATTGGTCTTTCCAAGAACGGTTGTTATAGCAGCAGTCAAAGTTGTCTTACCATGGTCAACGTGTCCAATCGTACCAATATTCACGTGGGGCTTGGTTCTTTGAAAAGTTTCCTTGCACATAATCCCTATATCCTTTAACAATTAATAATAAATGGTGCGGGTGATGGGAATCGAACCCACGTAACTAGCTTGGAAGGCTAACGCTCTACCATTGAGCTACACCCGCCACTATCGGGCATCTTCTTCCTCCTACTCCGAGAAAAAGTAGAACGAAACCAATACAATTTGCCCCAGAATCTAGGTAATAAAAATTAAATTGCAAGCAAGGAGCTGGGGAAAAACTTTTCCAGGACCACTTACCCCAACCGCCCCTTCACCCGTGCTCTGCTGGATCCCGGGGAAGATGCGCTGTCAGTATTGTGGGTAAATTAGGTAGAGAGTATATTAATCCCCCCAACTTCGCTTTTTAACTCATCATAAATCTTGTTTTTACCTGACAGGTGTCCTGGCTGCTAAGTTATATTCACGAAATAGCTGAATATATTCCTTATTAGATCTGTTGTATAAATGATCATCGCCGTATATCCAAATTACATATGCCAACTATAGGACTCAACCTCAATCCGAAATTTTCCCTAAACAGTTTAAATGTCATGTTTTTACCTTCACCAAAGCTAGCGCATGTTTATTTTTTTTATTTTTTTTGTATTTCTATTGATTATTGCCTGGGTTCTAATACCATGCCCCTTCTCTTCTATTTAATTTTTGGACCTCTATGAAGAAATGGAAATTAGGTAATTTATGCACTGCCGCTCTGGTTGTGTTTGTAGCAACAAATCTCTGTAGACATGCCGTCGCCTCGTCTGGGCCGGGATTGTTGGGAGACCATCCGGGGACTGGAATATTCCTTAGCAGACTGTTGAAAAAATGCCCAGAAAATTTCCGCATTATTGGCTATGGCGAAACTAGAAATATGGTCAAGATGGGAAACACAGAGGACAGGGCGGCGATAAAAATACACGCTGGAGATCTCATATTTCAGACGGCAATGACCTCGGAATTTGACGAAGCTGTCGCCCAAAGCGGAACAGCCAGTGGTTCTGTCACCCATGTTGGAATATTTTGTCTACCAGATACGGTTATAGAGACCAATGACTACGGAGTTGTAAGGACAGACATATGCAAATTCCTGAAAGGCGCCAATAGAAATATTCTTGTAAGAGTTAAAAATGGGGCTATAGCTGGATTAGCAGTAGAAAGAGCGGAGAGTTTTTTAGGGGAACCATATAATGAATCTTTTTCCCCGGAACCAGGAAATGGCTTCTACTGCAG
>JAIRWJ010000053.1 GCA_031269065.1 Rickettsiales bacterium | reverse complement strand
CTTTGAAGAGACTCTAGCTCCAGGTCTCCGGCCACGTTGATGCTGAGCTCCTCGGTGGTATCTATCTGGGCCTCTATATGGGCGTTGCCTCCGGATTTTATGGTAATCTTTCGGGTATTTATTGTGTTCTGTACAAATCCCATCTTCTCCTGAATGGCACTAATCTCTGTTCCCAGAGTTTGGATGTCTAGGGTCATATAGAAGCCGCCAACAAGGGTTGTGCCGGCAGATAGGGCTGCCTGTTTGGCTAGCTGGGTCACCGACATTCCTGCATTGGCCAGTGCCAGGGCCAGATTCTCCTTTGCGTTGACCAGGGCCTTTTTACTTGCTCTGCCCTTTTCGTAGAGTTCTTGCATCTCTGCTACCGAATTTATGGCCTCCAGGGCTCTGGCCTGGTTTTCTACGGCGGACACCGCCGCACTTGCCGTGTCTACGTAGGAATTTCCTATTCTATAGGATGTTGTTGTGGTAAGCTCCTGCTTTGAGTATTCCTCTTTGGAATGTTCCAGAGCAGCCAGCAGCTGTACATTTTTTTCAACATCTAGTTCCATCTCGTCGGCATTGACATCTACTCCTTGGATAAGTGAGTTCTTCGCTTTTACGGAGAATTTACCTCCGGCATTGACGGTGGACTTAGCTACTTTGCTGCCACTGCTTCTAGCCTCTTCCACCTCTATACTCTTTTTGAATCCGACACTCAGACCTCCTGAATCTGCTCCTGCCGTAAGCCCACCAAAATTGCTCTCACTGTGGGAATGTTCCGCGCGGTAGGTGTCCCCTGTTGATTCCAGAATCACATCTCCACCTTCGGAGACAAGATTTACATCTCCCTGGGCATTGAAATCCACATTCTTTATATGGATACCCTCTTCCCCCTCTATATTTACACTCCCCTGGGCAGAGCTGAACTTTGCTCTCAGAACAGTACTGGTGTCCAGCAGTTTATGGTCTCTCTCACTGTGCAGCAGACCATCAGAGCTTGTTTCCTGCTCTATCAGGTTGGTGTTGTAGACATCATTTGCTACAAACTTCTTTTTCACCTTCACATCTATGCCGTAGGTGCCATCCAGCTCGGCCCCATCAGCCTTAAACTCATCAACCTCTATTTCTATTTTGCCACCTCTGATGACAGTTTTCAGATTTTGGGTATCCTCGGCCAGACTGTGCTGGTCACCCCGGCTACCACCTTCTATTTTGTTTGTGACCGCATAGGGTCCGGCATCCAGCTCCTCTGCTATGATTTTGATGGTGCTATCCCCCTCGGCAAAAAAGGAACCTCCCTTCCCCTTGATTTTCTTAGCCTTTACAGTCATCACCCTGGCTTCTTTGGTCTTTTTTGTAAGTACCGGAACACCTCCTAGAGCTAGCCGGGGAATCTCTAGGGTTGTGAGTTGTCCTTCAGCTCCCGGAGTCTCTTCCCTGGCCCTACTATCTATGGTTGCGAGCCCAGGTTCTCTGGCTTCTGGAGATTCTATTCTGATCCGGTTCCCGACGCCGTTTCCTATGAATTTTTTGGCCTTTACGGTCATAGTTCGAGGTTTCTCGGCTTCAGGAGATTTTGCTTCAATTTGGTTATCTCCATAGATTTCTGGCTTCTGCACAACCCGGTCTTCTTTGCATTTTTCTGGATCTTTACCATTTCCCAGCAGGTACTCCTCTGTATCCACCACACCTATGGCTGATAGCTGTATGGGATCGGAGAATATGTTATTTTCGGCACGAAAGATTTTGACCAGGGGTTCCTCGTTGAGCTCGCCGAGCGACTCCACAGTGCCCCCCATTTTGGATAGAAAGGATCCACCCCGGTTGTCCAGATAATTTTCCACCAGCACATCCAATTCTTCCTCGATGGATATCACTAGGCCGCGGTTGACCACTTTTTTGGCTCTCAGATAGAGTAAACCCTCTGCCTCTAGGCGGCTGGAAGATTTATTTGGTTCCTGGTCTCTGTTTATCTTTTTTGAGTCCAGATAGATTTCATCTGCCACTATCCCTAGCCTTTTCCCCATCATCAGTGATGGGGTCCTGGAGTAGAAAGCTTCTGTACTGTTGTAGTCTTTGACTTCGTATTTTTGTACGTTATGGCTAAAAACCCTGTCTCTTCTCCACTGACTATAGATGGCATATTTGAGATCCAGATTAAAACTCTGTCTCTCGTTCCTTACTACCTTGCCACTAATTCTCAGGATATTTCCGGCTCTGATCTCAGAGCCGGAGTTATCTATATCTCCTCTAATCTCCAGAAACATATTGCCCTCTGCCAGGATTTTTGAGGGATCTGTCTCCTCTAGCACATCCACTCTATCCTGGCCGTGGTTGACTGTGTTTTTCCAAGGTATATGCCCGGTAACTTCGAATCTTTTCCTATGGTTCTTGCCTTTAGTATTCTCAAGTTCGGCGATAATGGTACATACATGGTAGGAACAGGGAAAACCATCTTCGTTGTACTCGAAAAAGGGTTTAGATACGAAGGTATTGGGAGTAGCGGCAGCGATGTCTTTGACTCTATTTATGTCAGAAAAACTATCTGTGGAGCAGTCGCCTCTTTTGCTCTTTAAGATTTCCGCCGCTGCTACGACGCCATTCAGCGGTGTGCCAAAACTATCTATGCCAATCCCTATATTTTCTAGCCGCAGGCCATTGACCAAAAGGTTTCCCCCGGACTTTATGGTGGAAGCTCCTATATTCCGCAAAGCACCAGTCGTTTCTATGATTAGATCCCCAATTCCGGTGCTGATCAGGGATTTGCCGTCATTCAGTAAGGTATCCCCCAGTTTAAGCAACATTAAGTCCTGGGAGAAGAGTGTTGCCCCCTGGCCAAGAATTAGAGTCCGGGCGGTCAGCGTCAGGCTACCTTGTTCCACCAGAAATTTTGCTTTTTCGCCCTCTAGGATCATACCTCCTTGGAGATCTATAACACTGTCTCCAAAAAAACTTATTATATTCGTTCCTATCTTCGCGAAATTGTCCTTTCCGGCCATCTCTAACCTTAGATTTCCTACTCGGACAAAGCCGAAAGAGGATGTCCGGAATAGATTCCCTTCGTCTACTTTTAGCTCATCGGCCATTTTAGTGGCACGTTCACTGTTTTTCTTTTGGGATTTTCCGCATGCTAGGCCGCTATATTTATCTATATGTATATTCACTGACCCCTTGGCCAGGATCTCACCCTCTAGGTTTATTTTTCTTGCTAAAATTTCCAATTCATCTACCCCGGAAGCATCGATAGCCAGATGATAGTCACTGTATGACGGCAGCAGATCTATCTCACCACCGGTAGTACCGGCTATTCGGGTAAGATTGTCCGACACAAACATGTCAGAGACTAGTCTCAATTTTGCTATGTTTAGGTATCTGCCACCTCTCAGTATCATACCGTCTGGATTGGAGAGTACGAACAGGTCGACCTTTTTGTCACCCAGCACCTCAAAGGAGGAGGTCAGGAGGCTCGCATTGTTGGACCCAGAGCTAATCAGGTAAAATTCAATGGAGTCGGCTTCTTTGAAATCAAGATTGGGATTGGAATTAATTTTTTGGGTTGTCAGGACTGATCTTGTCTTCGCCTGAGAGTTGTTCAGCAAAATCTTTCGGCTCCCGCTATCCTGGAAACTGGAGAATACGTTTATGCTTACTCCATCCACGGGTTTGGCGATGTCTATGACAGTTACTTCCTCATTCTCCTCCAGATCGTAAACTCTGGTTTTACTCTCATCGCTGGGCACTATACTGTGGGCCGCCTGGACCAGCGGCACCAGTAGCACATTATTTAAAACGAGAGACCAGCAGAGCAGAGAGGATACTAATTTTCTGCAACCGGTATGGTGTACTTCATCAGATGACAGGTGATTTTTTGACATTCTTACCTCACAAAAAGGTCCCTGGGTTACCTACTATTAGAAATAGGTCCCAAACTCTACACGTAATCCTAAGTACAAAAAACATATAGTCAATAGTTGACTTGTACAATAATAATGTACTTAGAAGAGAAAAATATTGTCACAAAGACGTTGACAAAACCTGCAGAAAAATGTAATATGTATACTAGCACGTATTTTGGTATAAAAATGTCTAATAAGAAATTAAAAGAAATTTTTCTATTCTGTTTTGTCCTAATGCTTTTTCCCCGAGCTGAATCGAAAGGACATTGGGATATAGCCAGTGTGAGCAGGGATACTAATAGTACCAGTATCAAGTTCTCCGATAGTAGACAAACCACTCGTGAGATAGTCCAAGGCCAGACTACGTCATTCGGTGCGTCTGCTCTGCGTTCCGTTGGAAATTTTCTGGATCTTTTATGCTCTGCCTTTTCTGGTAAACCTGTATCGAGGAACTATAATGAGCTGGGTATTGGCAATGGGGTATCCTATCGCAGTCTATCCATCGCCGAAAGAACGTCCTATGCTGAAGCCAGCGTGGGAGCGGTTGCTGTTGTGGTAAGTTCATTGTTTGCTGTGATGGGATTTCCTGTAGTTGCCAAGAATGTAATTGCGTGTGTGGGTTTGGTGACTATGGCCGGGGGTGTGTATTTTCTGCGCAAAGAACACACAGAGGCAGATTTGGAGATTGATGTTCAACCGAACGGAATTACGAAGTTTTGGTATTCCGATCGAAAAGAGGAAATAACCTTGTGGCCCAATGGAATTGTCTATGAAAAAATATTCAAAAATAGCAAAACAAAAAGTAATTCAAGTGAAAAACTGATTCTTTTCCCGGAGAAGGATAAATATACCATAAGATTCCCGAATACTAAAGTTCCTGGGAAAGAAAATGAGGGGTATACTTTTGGTGATATATACCACTTCGGCAATGTAGGATATAGTAGTGTGAGTAAATCACTCGAATTTACTGACGGAGATGTTTTCAGAGGGGTTCCCGGCGCAAGGGATGTTGAGGGAATCTATATATACAAGAACGGTACTGTAGTTAGAGACACACTAAGAAATGTTCTTTGGAAAAACAAGGTGGAAGTCGATGAAAGGCGAGCTACGGCTACTAGAGTGGTTCCAGCGAGTTAATTTGTAAGGATATAGCAGACTGCGGAAATCCGCATGGTATTAGTACTAGTAAAGAATTTCAAAGAAGGTCGAGGGCAACAGAAGCAGATGGTTATAACAATACTGCTGGTGCCGAACCCTGATGCATATGGAGTCAAAGAATAAAATTGTCTGGTGAAATCCTTCAGTAGTATCCTAAGAATATAGTTAGACTAAAAAAAGAACTAAACCTAGGTAAGTCCAAGCTTGTGCCTAGAACAAATGTTAACCTCTGGGTTCATCGAGATGGAATATTCAGGAACATAGATAGATCATAGCAAATAAGTCGGAAAGCAAGAGGATAGAAGGGGTAACGATCTGGTTGAGAAATAAACATCTTATTCAGTCTCCGCTAAAATCTTTCAATTGACTTTACAGAAGTGTCTAGATATAACTCTTAGGTGAAGCGCATTGGTAGGTGACTTTCGGGATGGATGGTCGTTCTCTGGGGTTTTGGGGAGCTGCTGGAGTTTTTCTCAGATAGATGTTGACTTTAGCCATTTAGAGAATAACAATGGCGTCCGCGTGACCATAGTGACTATATAAAATATTGCAGTTGATAGGAGATGCTTTTACCTAAGAAGACAAAATATAGGAACTTGCAGAAGGGTGGCAAGTTAATAAGGGGAGTGGCCGATGCAGGATCCGGGCTGGTGTTCGGTGCTTTTGGCTTGAAAGCGGTGGATGCCGGGAGGCTGAAGTCCAACCAAATAGAGGCAGCAAGGAGGTGTATAACTCGAACCATGAAGAGAGCCGGGAAGATGTGGATAAGAATTTTCCCTCACAGTCCAGTCACTTCTAAATCTTTAGGAGTGAGAATGGGCGGCGGAAAGGGCGCCATTGACTATTGGATGTGCCAGGTGCGCCCGGGTTTGGTATTGTTTGAGTTGGACGGGGTTTCCGGCGATGTGGCGGTGGAGGCTTTGGCTAAGGCCTCTACTAAGTTACCGTTTAAGACTAGAGTTGTTAAACTTATATAACGAGGAGGCTAGGTGTCGGAAGATTTAGAGGTTGATGCTGTTGAAGAGAGGAGGGGACTGAGAAGGGAGATAGTTGAGACGAAGAAGAAGTTGCTTTCTCTTAGACTTAGAAAGAATGGGGGGGAGTTGAAGGATATGTCGATTTTTAAAAAAGAAAGAAAGAACATAGCCAGGCTGTTTACCAAATTAAATAGGCGAGAGTGTAAAGATGGCTCAAAGTGATATTAGAGTGAAGATAGTGGGAAAGGCTGGCGACAAGACCGTTGTCGGGGAGACTTTTTTTCTGAGACAGCATAGGAAATATAAGAAATATATCAGAGTGCGTAAGAAGTATTTGATCCATGATGAGAATAATTCCGTGAAGATTGGTGAGGAGATTTTTATAAAGTCATCTAGGCCGATTTCGAAGAGGAAGACATGGGTCATTGTTGATAAAAACATTGAGACGAAGGAATAGATTATGATTCAGATGGAGACTGCTTTGGCCGTTGCCGACAACTCCGGTGCTAGGGCGGCTAGATGTATTAAGGTTCTCGGTGGCTCCAAGCATATGGTTACCAAAATAGCCGATGTTATAGTGGTGTCTATAACTGACGTCATTCCTGGGGGAAAAATTAAGAAGGGAGAGGTTGCTATGGGTGTGATAGTTAGAACCAAGAAGGAAACACAGCGGTCTGATGGAAGTACTATAAGATTCGATGACAACGCTATTGTTCTAATTAACAAAGACAGGACGCCGATGGGCACCAGGGTGTTCGGTCCGGTGGCCAGGGAATTGAGGAATGGCAATTTTACTAAGATATTGTCTCTAGCACCGGAGGTATTGTGATATGGCGGCAAAAATCAAAAAGAATGATAAGGTTGTGGTTCTGACCGGTAGAAATAAGGGTATGGTTGGAGAAGTGCTGTTGGTACTGCCTAAAGAAGAAAAGGTACTTGTCTCTGGAGTTAATATGGTCAAGAGGCACAGGAAACCGAGTGCGGACTCTCCGGGGCGCATTGTGAGTTTCGAGAAACCTCTGCATGTGTCTAATGTTGCTCTTGTGGACAATGGAAAAGCGGCTAGAATCGGTTTTAGGATGGAAGACGGTAAAAAATTTAGAGTTTTTAAAAGAAGTCAACATAGGGTGGACGAGTAGTATGTCTTTTTTGGAAGATTTGTATAAAAATGAGGTTAGAGGGAAGCTGAAGGGGGGCTTTGGTTACAAGAATGATCTTGAAATACCAAGGCCGCTGAAGGTTTCTC
>JAIRWJ010000001.1 GCA_031269065.1 Rickettsiales bacterium | reverse complement strand
GAAAAAATATAAAAGAGTATAAAAAATTACACTGTCAGCAACTAAGTCTTTTTGATTCTATGAACTAATGAAGAGGTAACAAACTAATACCTCGCACTTCAGTGCGGGGTTGTTTATTTTAGGAGCTTGACTAGTTTTCCATTTTTTTTTTTAGTTCTCATGGATATGAGTTTTAGAAGAGTTAGAGGAAAGACAATTGTTGTTTAAAGAACAACAATTGTCTTTCTCTATTCTCTTCAGAAAATTCTATAGCACCCTAAACATGTATTTTTTAACTTCCTCTAGAGATATGTTTCTATTGTTAAATCTATACTCACATTCTTTTAAGTGTAAAATAAATTTATTGTCTGTAAAACCATTAAGATTTATTTGACAGAAGTAAAAGCGTCGGATGGGAGTTTTCTAGAACTATAGAATCTAGCAAATCTGCCGTTTTCTCGCACGTTACAAAATCCGGCCCTAAAATGTGTTTTTTAACGTTACGAGTTTTAATTCCACCACTTTAGATGTAATAATTTTCTCTCCGAATTTAATTATGGAAATGAATTGATGTGTAGATTTTGTTAGATTTTTTGGGTAGTTAGTTTGTTTTTATCCAGAAAGCTGACTTTTATTATTTAAAGTGATTATATTTTACTAACAGAAAGTGGGGTACATATGAGAATGGAGAATCCATTCTCTGATGTGAATATTAGAGGATTAAATGAAATAAGTCCAGAATTTTCACCCTATGGCGGGCGTTAGGGACGGATAATTTTCCCAAATGTATGCGGTGCGTACAAAACACTTTTGACGTTTGACAAATTGTTAATATTCTATAGCATGAGCCCAGGAGTGGGGTAGAAATAATGTCGTCGTACACGAGCGCGAAAAACATTCACCGATCCCGGATAGTAGAAAACGCATCCATAGCTCAATAGGATAGAGTATTTGACTTCGAATCAAACGGTTGGGGGTTCGATTCCCTCTGGATGCACCATTATTTTTGGACCATAGAGAGGTAGATGTGATATTCGATGACCTAGAAAAATTCAAAATTAGTTTGGACCGAGGTCGCAGGCTTCTAGGAATGGACCTGGGTCTAAGGAGAATAGGTCTATCCCTATCTGACAGAGACTGGAACATAGCCACTCCAAAATCTGTTCTAAAAAGGGGGAAAGTGGAAAATGATATGAAAATTATTTCAACTCTTATGGCTGAAAACGATGTCTGTGCTGTTGTCTGTGGAATACCTTTGAACGCAGATGGCTACGATACAGAGATGAGCATTCTGATTAGAAATTTTGCCACTACACTGGACGAGTATCTAAATATTCCTATTTTGCTGCAGGACGAACGGCTGACTTCCTTTGCGGCCGAGGAATTTTTGATGGACGGTATGACCAGAGGCTACAGAGATACAAAAAAAGTGATCGATAAGGTGGCCGCAGCTTATATTTTGCAGGGTGTCCTAGATCGAATCTGAATCTTTAGTACATCCGGAGCATTACATATCCAAAAACTCTATAATATAGATAGTACAAACATTTGACAAATTTGTATAGAGTAGTATAATTTAAACTAATTTAGTTTAGTTTTATATGACAATGGTGAAAGTAAATTGGCTGGCTGTTTTGACTTTGATTTTTTCGACATCTTTCTGGTCCGGATCCAGTGTATGTTTTTCCACCACAAAGCGAGAGAGCGCTATAGCTGTGGTTGATATACAAAAGATAGCGGAAGACCTTAAAGAATTTAAAGATCTGAAGGCTAGTCTTGAGGAAGAGAAACAGTCCATAGAGAACCAGGCAAGGCAGGGGATTATGAAACTGAGGGAGGAGGATGAGGACCTGGAGACAAAAACGGGAATTCTGTCAGAGGCTGCTGTGAGGGAAAAGATGAAAAAACTCCAGGAAAGGTATATGAAAATTCAAGAGGATATAGGAATTAAAATGTCTAACATACAGAATAGGCTTGCCGTTGCACTCACGAATCTTAACGATGCTATTAGAGCGGCCGTAGCTGAAGTAGTCAGAGAAAAACCCGGATACTTGATAGTTATAGAAAAACAAGCCTTGCTTTACTATAATTCTACGGATGAAATAACGATGGAAGTTCTTGGAAAACTGAACAAGAAAAAGTTGAATCTATCAAAGAAGCCGCCAGCTAAAGAAAAATAGATAGCACGGAAGGATGGCCGAGCGGCCTAAGGCGCACGCCTGGAAAGTGTGTATACTGTGAAAGGTATCAGGGGTTCGAATCCCCTTCCTTCCGCCACAATTTTTGAAATCTGTTTTTTCTTCCTATATTTTTCTATAGAAGCGCCCATACCTGTAAAAAGGATGTGTCTGAACCACAAAAACACCACGGTACCCCCGGCCGGACTCGAACCGGCATGCTTTTGGCAATAGATTTTGAGTCTATCGTGTCTACCAATTCCACCACAGGGGCTAAATGGGGCAAGAGATGGGGCTCGAACCCACAACCAACGGAATCACAACCCGCTACTCTACCATTGAGCTACTCTTGCCATACATCAATTTGCTAACCAGCGTACATCTTTAGTTTTCGCAAGTCAACAATAAATGGGAAAAATTTTATTTGCATTTTGTATTGCTTGTAGCATACTAGCTCCATCCTCATCTTATGAGGGTTCTTTAAAAACACAAATATACGGAATTTTATGAAAAATATAAGTTATAAGTTGTGTCCGAGGAGGAGCCTATTCCTGGCCTTGGCTATGGGCGTTTTGTTGTTCAACCATTCGGAGGCTAAAGTTTCCGGCAGCTACCTTGGGTTTAGCTATAGTTATCAACCTATAACGCAAAAAATAAAGATATCTAACAGTTCGTCGACGTTGGAGACGGGTCATTTGGAAGAAAGTTTTAATATACCTTTTATGTATGTCTTTAACATAAACAACTTTATAATTGCACCAGAATTGTTCCTTTCATCGAATTTTACGAGTGCAGCAAAATTGAATATCCTAGGTACTACGTATGCTATGTCATCAGAAATAGGCTTATGGATCTGGACCGGTGCTAAGCTAAATCTCGGTTATAGCTTTGGTGATGTGGCCACCCTGCTGAATGCTGGTTTTTCAATGACAGGTTTGTCACTTAGCGCGAAAAGCACGAAAAAAAAGGATACAAATGCTTCAAGGGGTTCAAACCGACTCTTGGGTTTGCAATTCTGGCCCACCTGAGCGAGAGGGTGGCGTTAAAATTTGGAGTAGATGTGGTATTTTTGAATTTTGGTGAGAAAAAGGAAGATCTGGGTGACTATAGCTATTACCAGAGAAAATTCGAATTCGGAGTGATTTTTAAGTTGTAGTCAGAGAGAACACCTCTACATCGCACAGACGGTTGTATCCAGGGTATTCGTCAGATCTGTTTTCACGCGCTGCCGATTTCCAGTTCAAGGTCCGAGAGGATGCGATATAGTTTTAGACAAGTCGTGGTTCTGGATTGACAAAACGCAAGTTAATTTAGTTTTTTTATTAGGAAGAGAGAACGTGTTTTAAAAAGGAGATGGAACAATTGGACGCACTGTTCAATGGATATATATCCTAAAAGAACCACATTCTTTGGATGTATTATCGAAATATTTCGCCAATTGGATTGATTATGTTGCAATAGTTTCTTCCTATTTATGGAAGTCTATTGAATTGGGTCTAGCACAAAAACTCTTTGATGAAGCAATTTCAAGAAGCAAGGAGATTAACATATGAATTCAAATAGTGTTTATTGGATGAATTATTCGATTGATATTTCAAAAAAAACATCTCAATCCGAACTACGTGTGGGTGTTGTGCTTGTCTCTGAGCATAATGAGTTAATTTGCTATGCCTTTGTTGGTGAAGAGCCCAACAAATCCTGGTATTCCATTCTTCTGGGCAAGGTACAAAAACTCAAAATATATAACGCACAAAGTATTTATCTTACAATAAATACTCTTTCGGCTACTGATTTATTCGATTTAATTGAACTACTAAATGAAATTCGTATTAATGAAATATATATCGGTCTTCCGGATCCTGCATTAGAAAGCTATTTGAAGGATGATCCCATTATCACACTTAATAATGTATATCGTTATCCCAATGAATTACAATGTGAAATATAAAACAGAATGAACGCTTCTTTGTAAATAGTAAACAAAGCATCAAGCATAGCCCATATTATTCCAAAAACAGAATTAGCGACCTGGTTGTTGATAAACTAAAATTGAAAGGATTCGTTATTTGTAAGGATGAGCTTAATGCAAATAAACAGAACTTTGCATTAGCTTCTGTAATTTGTAATAAATATGGAATTGAATATTCAGAAGCCATTAGTGCTGTGAATAATGCGATATCCGAATCATTTAACAGTAAATATGGTGAATATAGTTATTCAGATGATACTCGTTCACTCGCTTTGGACTGGAAGAAAACTTTCATATCTTTTTACGAGAGATTATCTGCAAAACCGATGTCTACTCTTAATATATTAAATGTCGGTATTGGAAGCGGAAATGAGGCGATAGCTTTGTTTTCAAATTGTACAAATATTACCTTTATCGATATCGCACGAAGCGGTTTGGAAAAAATCAAAGAACGAATTCCCTTTTCAAAAATTATAGTTTCCAGTGCTGAAGACTTATCTTCCATACATAATAACAGCCATGAATTATATGTATCTTTAAGAACATACAATTCCTCATTTTTTGATATAAACAAAGCAATATTAGAAGCACATAGAGTGCTAAAATCTAATGCAGTAATTATTATTTCTATAGCTAACGGTTTTTTATCTCCTGAACAGAATTGTATTATTCCCGGTTTAATCATTCCGGGCACAGAATTTGTTGACATCTATCGTGGCATGGATACAATCAAACTAATACGTACAAAATTAATTCAAGCGGGATTTAATAACATCAAAATTTTTCCTACCAATACGGAGATTTATTCATCAGCCATTAAATAGAATTATTCAAGAAATTTAAAACATAAAAACCGAGAAACTATATTATATGATTAAAAAAATGACTTTTGCAGAACAAATATTGCAATTTAATGATAACATCTCACATCAAAAGCTTGCTTTACCTACCGGATTTAAAATTATTAATCCTTTTG
>JAIRWJ010000046.1 GCA_031269065.1 Rickettsiales bacterium | reverse complement strand
TTCATTGCGTTGAAATATATGGATAGATTTGACACCATACCCTTCGTGATTACTGCATGTGTAAAAATTGTTCTTCCAATGATGTAGGCGAGACAGAGTTCTCCACTTTTTACGGCAGCTCTGGTAGCCCGAATCATTAGTATTATTTTGTGCTGGCTACATTTACTAGTAGCATATACGGACGTGTTTTCGCTAGTTGAGAATAGGTGGTTTGCATCGCAGAAAATAGCGTTTTGAATGCTAATTTTACTGCCTTCGATATAAAAATTTTCATGATTTCCGACTATCATCTTTGGAGTCGGAAAGTTTGGGAATTGTTTTTTGTACGTTCTGTGGAGACGTCCAATTAGAAAGAGTATTTGCTCGGTTTGCTCTCCTCGGTCAACAAAATCACCACAGTTAATGTATCTTCCGAATATCTCCGTGGGAATTATATCAGGAAGTGGCTGGATGCGGCTTAGCAGACTACAAAGTTCACTTTCACCAGAATTTTTCATCTTTTCTTCAAGATTTTCTACACTATAATCTTCATTGTCCACGGGATCCCAAAATACTATTCCAGTTGGGTTATTCTCCCTAAATTTCACCATATCGTTGCTGAGCAGAGTATGCAAAAATGCCATAAGATCGCCGTGCAAATCTGACTCAAGGACGATATCATTCGAGCCAAGAATAGATTTCAAATTTTCTTTTGGTTTGATGGTTCGGCTACCAATAATTATCTTGATTAGATTTGTTATCCTAATCTCTATCTGTTCTAAACAACTAGCTGTAACTGTTTTTCTCGGAATATCACATGCATCAAATTTACATGCATCAAATTTGATGCCACGACTAAGGTCGTCGATATAATGTTTCTTTGCAAAGGGAAGGAATATATTTAATACTCTCATCATATATTCCTCAAATGTTTTTGGCATAGTGATCCTTCTATTTGTTGATAAGTCTTTCCCCAAAGATTCCTGTGATTCCTCTCTGAATTCTCTCTAACATACTAGATAATTATACTCTAATGAAAGAATTAAATATAATTTATATGAATATTTAATAGATGCAAGAAAAATCAAACTTTTACTAAATTTATCTTTTTATCCGAACATTCCACTCCCACTGGTCCAGAGGCTGACTGAGGTACAAACAATTTTTATACACTCTCCTATTCAAATAAAATTTGTTGAAAATTAATGGAGATGTGCCTATCCTAGCTACAAAATTTTGTTATCTAAGTACTAGGGGATATGCAGAGCAGGGTGCCACTAAGGAAGAGGGCCACAGCGGCGTGGCTGATAGAGAATACGGCTTTGACTTTTGAGCAAATAGCTGAGTTCTGTGATATACACATATTAGAGATAAAGGGTATGGCGGACGGGGATGTAGCTAATGACATAGCTCCATCTAATCCAGTAGACAGTAACCAGTTGACCAGAGAAATGATAGAGGCTTGTGAAAAGGATACGAGCAGAAGGTTAGAAATGAAGCAGACCGTCGCCGATGGGATCGTAGCTGAAAAAAAAGGCAGAAAGAGCAATACCTATGTCCCCATGGCGAGGCGGGGGGATAAGCCGGGCGGGATAATGTATTTGCTGAAATCTTTCCCCGATATAACAAACAGGCAGATAAGAAGACTGATAAACACGACAACGCCAATGATAGAGTCCATAAGAAACAAGACACATTGGAATATCAAGGAGATAAAGCCAATAGATCCGGTTATGCTGGGCCTCTGTAGCCAGTCGCAGCTTAACTCCATGGTTAGAGAGATAGAAGAGGGTACTGATAAGGGTTAGTGTAATTTAGTGATTAATTATAGTTCAGAGGAAAGTTTATATGACTGATGTTATAAGATTGGAAGGCTCCCTGAGGGAAGAACTGGGAAGTTCTACGGCCCGGAGACTGAGAAAAAACAACCGACTGCCAGCTGTGGTCTACGGTGGCGGTTCAAATAATGTGTTTGTGGATATTGATGTTCTTGAGTTTGAAAAGGAATATTTCAGAGGTGGAATTGAGACTAGGGTTTTTGACATTATGATCTCTGGTCGAAATTTCAGAGTGCTCTGCCATAAAGTGGATCTGGATCCAAGGTCCGACAGGCCAAGGCATGTGGACTTTCTGTCTCTAGATGGTAGGAAGGAGGCTAGAGCGCTGGTTCCCATCAGATTTAAAAACGTAGACCGGTCCATTGGTCTGAAGAGAGGCGGCTATTTTAATATAATGATTAGGAAATTACCGCTAATCTGTCCCATTGATCGTATTCCTAGCTTCATAGAGGTCAACTGTGAGGATATGAAGCTGAGGCAATCTGTGAGACTGTCAAATCTGACTTTGCCGGAGGGTTCTAGACCAGTTTTTAAAAAAGATGTAATGCTAGCTCGAATTATAGGAAGAGGAAAAGATGATGAAACTAGCGAAGGTAAAGTAGCGGTTTCACCTGCAGCTCCGGGTGCCGCTGTGGCTCCGACAGTTGCCACAGCGACATCTTCCCAGTCTACGGCGGGGGGCGGCGGTCACGGAGCCGGCAAAAAGTGATGGTCACTAGAGATTTGGAACCTCCTATGGCCAGAGGAAGTGTTACTTTCTACACGGGCTGTATGTTCTCTGGCAAGAGTTCGAGCCTCATAGGGAGAGTACGAGAAATCGGCAGACATTTTGAATGCTTCAAGCCAACTGTGGACACGAGAGACGTGGGGTTCATTGTCTCCAGAGACAAAGGAGTGAAGCCATTGGCCGCAAAGAGCATAGATGATATTCGAGAGGCAGCTGGCAGTACTGCCGACGTAATTGTATTCGATGAGGTACAGTTTTTTAGACCAGAGGATTTTGAGGAAACGATAAGTTCTTTGAAAGAGAAAGGAAAAATTGTCCTCCTAGGGGGACTGGATAGAATAGCGAATGGTAAATACTGGGAGATCTATCCTCTGGCGCTAAAAGTGGCCGATAAAGTTATAAATCTGACAGCCCTCTGCAGTATCTGTGGAGAAAAGGCTACCTACACCAAAAAGCTGGTAGGAAGCAATGCTGACATAGAAATAGAGGGAGAGGAGGCTGTGTTTGCGCCTGTCTGCGAAAAGTGTTTCAAATCGGGTCAGAAATTCTCCGAAAACTCTTCGGGCATTGGCTAGTCTATGGAAAAGGATAGGCTGGAGGAACTAGGAAAAAAGATTCTTGCGGCGAACGAAGCCTATTATAGTCGGGATGATCCCATAATGAATGATGCTGACTACGATAGGCTGAAGCTGGAATTCAGAGAATTGGCGGAAAAATATCCCCAGTGGGCAGACAGAAGTGTCCTTGACAGTGTTGGCTACAGAGTTCTGGACTTTTTTTCTAAGGTCGAGCACAGGATTCCTATGATTTCTCTAGCCAATGGCTTTGACCGGTCTGATATTGGAGATTTTTTGGAAAGATGTCAGAGATTTCTCGGCACAGAGGAAGAATTGGGTATTTTCTGCGAACCAAAGATAGACGGTTTATCGTTTTCCGCCCTCTACCGAGATGGAGTATTTGGCCAGGGTTCTACCCGGGGTGATGGATTTGTAGGCGAAGACATAACAGAGAACCTGAGGGCAATAAAATCATTGCCCCAAAAACTGAATTCTCCGGAGCCTCCAAAAATTTTTGAGGTAAGAGGTGAGATCTACATGTCGAAGAGTGATTTTCTGCAGCTGAACCTGAAAAATCAGGAGACCGGCGATAAGCTCTTTGCAAATCCGAGAAACGCCGCCGCTGGCTCTTTGAGACAGCTAGACACATCTGTTACGGCTCGGAGGAATCTCAAATATTTTGTCTATGCCATGGGAGAATTTTCAGGCGAGTTTGAAATAGGAACTCAGGAAAATCTTCTGAAAATATTTTCCCAATTTGGACTTTGCACAGCTCTGGAAACAAAATTTTGCAGAAACCTGGATGAAATCATGACTTTCTTTGATTCTCTTGGAAAACTGAGACATAGCCTGGACTATGACTTGGATGGTCTCGTTTATAAAATCAATGATCTAGCTCTGCAGAAAAGGCTTGGTTCTGTCAGCCACCATCCTAGGTGGGCTCTGGCCCATAAATTTCCGGCCGAAAGGGCTGTGACGGTTCTGAGAAAAATTGATATCCAAGTTGGGAGAACAGGAGCTCTGACTCCTGTTGCCAGACTCGACCCAGTCAATGTGGGCGGCGTGATTGTTTCCAATGCCACCCTTCATAACAGAGACGAAATAGAAAAAAAAGATATCCGAGAGGGAGACGAGGTCGTGATCCAGAGGGCCGCCGATGTTATTCCCCAGATAGTGTCTGTCAATATCGACAGGAGGGGGCAGGACATTAGAAAATTTGTCTTTCCGGACAGATGTCCTATATGTGGTAGCCCAGCAAAGTCCTACGACTCCGATGTGATACTCCGATGTACCGGCGGCATTAGATGCTCAGCCCAGGTTTTAGAGAGCCTGAGGCATTTTGTATCGAGAAATGCCTTTGATATAGAAGGTCTTGGAGAAAAGCAGATAGAAAAATTCTACAGCGAGAGCAGAGTTCGGAAGTTTGCGGACATATTTAGACTAGAGGAGCGAGAAAAGGTAATAACTCTTGAATATGAGTCCGGGCATCCAGTGAAAACCGTTGTGACCGACTATCCGTCAACTCCCCTGCTCTACTCCGAAGGCTTCGGAAAAAAATCTCTAGAGAAACTCTTTGCCAGCATAGATAAATCCCGAAACATTTCGCTGGACAGATTTCTCTACGCTCTAGGCATCAGATTTGTAGGCGAAATCACAGCAAAGCTGCTAGCAAAGAACTACAGATCCATCGATGGCCTGCTGGAGAGCTTCAGGGCAGCCCTAGAAAAAGACCTGTTCAACCAGAGAAATAGCGAAGAATATAGAAGATTCTGTTCCATGGATGGTGTAGGAGAAAAAACGGCGAATGCCATACTAGACTACTTCGAAGATAGAAGAAATATTGAGATGATAAAGGAACTGAAGGATCTGTTGACTATAGAGAATTATTCTGCCACTTCTGGCCTTGTAATTCATGGCAAGTTCCAGGGCAAAACCCTTATGTTCACGGGAACTCTAGACAGCATGACTCGGTCCGAAGCCAAAGCCCGGGCCGAAGAACGAGGTGCAAAGATTCTTAGCGGTGTTTCCAGCAAGCTCGACCTGCTGGTTTTCGGCCGGAACAGCGGAAGCAAACTAGAAAAAGCCCGAGAACTGGGCATCCAAGTGATCGACGAGGAGGAATGGAACCGGCTGCTGTCAGAGGAGTAGCAGGCACAGGCGCCTGTCTGAGGTCATTCTCAATGATAACTTCTAAAACCCAGATAATTTGCACAGCGACCGAATAATAGAAAAAAGCAGAGGGAACATTATCAGAGACTTAACTATAACATTTACTAGAATATTACAAATGCTAGCAGAAAAGAATTAACGCCAATAATACGGGAAGACACTTGAGAGATCTACATACATAGCGATGGTCTGAAAGTCTACAGTGGTCTCATAGTGATATTTCACCATGAAAATGAGTTTGCAGGGGGTAAGAACCGTGCTAATGGCACATAATCATTCTGGAGTTTTGCTAAGAATAGATAGGCAGGTTCAACGGGCTCACCGAGGGAAAGTTTTTACTGCATTTAGAGGAATGTTTGAAGGCCTGATTCGTATTATCTTTATCTTCCAATAATTTTAGTACACTCTTCTCATCCGCGTCTTCCCCGAACCTATTTGGGCCAAGCTCTACCACAAGCCCCTCGTCCTGCCAGCCGGTGTACCTCAGCTGATAGAGGGTTCTCCCGTTTCCCGCACACTCTAGAGTCATTTGGTATAGATGTAAATCCGGCTCCAGCTCCTCAACTAGAGCGACCTTTGCTACCCTATAGTTTCCCACAGTGTCGCCCACGCGAAAATTCACTACCTCGTGAGTACCAACTTGGTTCTTCCCGGTAAGAGTTATAAATACTCCAATACCCTCTTCAAAATAGGAGTAGAAAAGTGCCTCTGCCCTCTCCCTGCTGTCCGGTCTTTCGGAGACAAGAATCTTCCTTCCTGATGGCAGGGTAACCATGTTAGCTCCAAGGCCAACCCTACCAGAGGACAAATTTAGATGTATTTGAGTATCTCCATAGGAATAGGTAGAACGTATGTGCGTCTGTCCGAAAAGTAGGTACTCGTCCTCTCTTGGTGCGTAGAGAGCCGCCTCTGGCTCCGTTGGCATGTTACATTCAGAAATCAACATTTTCAAAAAATCTAAATTTTTTGTACATATAGCACTTTATTTCTTTATTTTCTTCCATCTCTTCTAATCCATCCACCAGACCTGACACATAGGTTGCAGCATCGGACAGACAGGCAAAGCAGATCCAATTTTTCATGATTTTTCTATCCAGAGGAGCTTTCATCTCATTTTCATAGCCTCGGAGAAAAAGATCAAAGACGTCCTTTCTGTAGCTCGGAGCTCTATCAGGGAAACTCCATTCGACCAGAGCCAGAGCTAGATCCTTTTCTGCCGGACCCGGACAGCACCAGTCAAAGTCGAGTATAGCCGAAATGCTGCCATCATCTCTAGCCAGAAGATTTTGAGCCCTGTAATCACCGTGAATTATACAGTTCTCTCGAAAATTAGATTTGCCAAAGTCATAGTACCTTTTGCAATCGTTGATTAGTTCATCGCCGTTGCTGAAACTCTGTTGGATCAAACTCTCTTTGGAAATTAATTTGTTAAACTCGCTGAAAATATTTCTAGATGTTTTATTTTTTGGACCGAAGCACTTTTCATCTAATGCCCTGTGGATCTTTGCCAATAGTCCTCCAGCGGCCTCTATGGTCCCAGGGGCAGGAGTATTTTCTACATCCAGAAGGACACGTTTTCCCTCCATGAATTCAAAAAGCACTGCTGGTCTGCCATCTATTTCAGCTACGGGCCTTCCATCTAGAGTCTTCAGCATAGAGGGCACTGGAAGTTTTGACGAGCGCAGCTGCTCTATAATTTCTGCTTCGTAGAGAAAGTCACCGCTAAGTTTATCATTGTTCTTGGAAATCCGGAGAACAAGTTTTTTCCCTCCGTTACATTTCAGCAGACACACATCATTTTCATAGCCTTTCTGGATTATCTCTGTGCTGTTAACTCCTAGGCCATAGTCCCTTTGGGCTATCATTGGAATCATTTCCATAGTTTAAACTCCCTTACAATGTTTTTAGTTAAATCAGACCAGGGAATAAAGTTCCCAAATCTGTAATTTTCTAGACACTCTCCATAGAGATCTAGATATCTGGTACCAATACGGTCGATACTAAATTTTTGTGCATGGACGATGCCGTTGCTAATTAGCTTATTTCTGAGAAGATCATTATTCAATAGCAGTGTAATCTTATTTGTAAGATCGTCAACATTTTCACTCTCGAAAAGCAAACCAGTCTCACCGTCAATGATGTATTCTGGAACACCACCCACTCTCGAGCCGATAACAGCACAGCCACAGGCCTGGGCTTCCAGATTGACTGCCCCACCACCTTCGGTCCGGGAAGGGCAAACATGTATCAGAGCTTTCTTCATATGAGAATATACCGTCAGTATATCCTGTTTTCCGAGAAATTCCACTCTATCTTCAAGTTCCAGTTTTTTCACCAGCTCTCTCAGA
>JAIRWJ010000020.1 GCA_031269065.1 Rickettsiales bacterium | reverse complement strand
TTTTCTTCCTCCTGCATTTTTTTTCTTTTTTCCAAAGATGCCTCTCTATTTACAATTTACTCTATTATCCCGATGAACTTTTTTAAATCAAGGAGTTTTGGGATTTTTATGTTGTTCATATCCTGGCGGGAACAGCTGGGGGATGAAGGTGAAAATGAGCCTAATTACTCCTTTTATCCTCTACCGACATTCGGTGGTGAAAACCCAAATTAAACCGGAGGGTTGATTTAATAAAATACAATCTATAATTTGGCAAATTTTAGATATAATTATTAATATATGCTAGGAGTCAGAGCTTTTTTACATTCTACTATCGAGAGGGGTCGCCGCAATTTTGTCCCATTGGGTGTTTCTCTACTGATTTTTCTGGCCTCTTTTTTTATGAGGAGAAAAATTGACGAAAACAATGGCTTTAGGAAAAGAGGTCTTGCTGACAACTATGTCCACATATTCACTCAAACATTTTGTCCCCATTGCCAAGATTTCAAGAAATTTCTGGAGGAAATAGATGTTTCAAAATATAAAATAAAATTCTATGACATGGAGGATAGAAAAAATCTGGACCTACTGCTGAAATACGCGAAATTGCATGGTCTTTCCCTCAAAAAGTTGGGCACACCGGCTATATTCTCTAAAAATGGCCATTTGGTCGGTTTTGAAAGAAAAAACGGAGACAACCAGAGGTTTTTGGAATTTCTGGATACACTTGGTTCAGACGGCCCTGGAGAAGATGTAAAATCAGACAGTGAAAGTGATGATGACCCACTATCTTCAAAACTTACGCTGTTGACGGCTCTAGGAAACGCTTTTAGCGCCAACAATCTCTATGTTTTTCTGTTTCTATTTTTAATTCTATTCTGGTGCGGGTTCAGAAGATGCTTGATGTTAGTTTGTAGTTATTTTTGTTTCTATGGAGTGGTAGATTTTATGTTTCTGACTGGACATCTTAGCATAGTTCTGGTGGCCTGGCCAATTAGGATTTTACTACTTCTTCTGGGATATTTACACATATATTTGGCGATGAGTAGACTATTTGCGGATTCATATGATAACCTGGGACCCGAAAAAAATATTAAGGATCCGATAGCCAATCCAATAGCCTTTGGTGCAACTCTGCTGACCATGTTGTCTAGCTCTGTGAAATTTCTGAATCCAACGGAAAGTTGGCAGAAATACGAGTTGGTTCTGAACAAGGGAGGTCCTAACGTCTATTTTGACTATGCCCAGATTTTGCTGCTTTCTGTTTCCTATTCCCTGTTGAATGCTATGGTGGTATTCCTACTCTGGAAAATCGTCAAAAAATATAAAAATTATTTTATAAACCATTTGACTATTATTAACAACATATTACTGTTCATAACAGGAATACTCATCCTATTTGCGTGAAAATATGGAAAAAAATATCTATTTAGAATCCCCAAGGGGAAATTTTAAAAGAGAAGAAGAACTTGGGCAGCCAGGCGGAGTCTCGGAGGAAATTGAAGAGCCGAGAATAACGTTCCTGGGGGCGGCAAGGACAGTTACGGGTTCTAAGTATTTGGTGGAATTTAAAGGCAAAAAAATCCTTATTGATTGCGGACTTTTCCAGGGTCTGAAGGAGGACAGGGAAAAGAACCGTAAACCTCTACCCCTTAAACCTGAGGACATAGATGCAGTTCTGCTGACCCATGCCCATCTGGACCACAGTGGCTACATACCGCTACTAGTCAAAAACGGTTTTAGTGGTCGTGTTTATTGTACAAAGGCGACCTATGAGCTAAGCAAGATAATATTACCAGATTCCGGCTATTTACAGGAGGAGGATGCTAAATTCCTCACAAAAAAGAATGTTACCGAGGCTGATGGCTGTGAACCCCTCTACACAGAGGAAGATGCCGAAAAATGTCTTGATAATTTTAAGGTGGTAAGATTTGGCGATAGAATTAAACTGGACGAAGATATCAGTTTCAGGATAGAACAGGCAGGCCATATACTGGGCGCTGGTATAGTAACCCTATCCTTTGGTGATAGAACATTAGTCTTTTCTGGCGACCTTGGCAGAACAGATGATGATATACTGCGCGATCCATCAAAAATAAGCGAAGCAAATTATGTGGTTTGTGAGTCAACCTATGGGGATAAAAAACATAAAGACTCGGATCAGAAGGAGGCCCTGAGTGAAATAATAAACAAAACTGTTGCTCGGGGTGGCAATGTTATAATTCCGGCCTTTGCGGTGGGTAGAACACAACTGCTCCTATACTATATATACCAGCTTAAAAAACAGCAGAAGATATCTCAAATTCCAATATTTGTTGATAGCCCTATGTCAATAAAGGTTACCAATCTATTGGATGATTTTGCTGGGGAGCATAAATTAACCGAGAGAGAGTGCTTTGAAATATTCGATGACACAAAGTTTACCACAACAGTTGAGCAGTCTAAGAGAATATTAGAACATGGAGTGCCATCTGTAATAATATCAGCCAGTGGACTGGCCACTGGCGGTAGAATGTTACGTCACCTTGCCCACGTTGCTCCGGAGTGCTAGTTCAG
>JAIRWJ010000084.1 GCA_031269065.1 Rickettsiales bacterium | reverse complement strand
GAGGTTCTCAATAAAACAACGGAATCCATTGACTACGACAAGAAATCAGCCTACACAACCTGGAAGCATTCTGGAGGTGCCTACTGGGGTAACACATCGAGCCCTAGAAACACCTCAGCATCAATGGATAGAACCGGAACCTTCAGCAATTCAAGCAGAAACATAGGGAATGTGCTTAAAAATGGTAGCGCCACCGATTACAGTGGTGAAATTGAAAATAAGTATAAATATGTAAAAAAGGTTCGAGGAATCTGTGTAAACCCATATGGCTACTATAATCGAGGAAGTACATTTCTCAATGCGGGAGAATTCGACCAGCAGTTAAAAAATATAAAACCGCAAAATACCAAAATGGTCGATCCCAGGGAGACTACTTTAGTTACCAACAGCACACAAACAACTGGGCCATACCGAGTGTGTACAAGTGCCAACCTCTGGGGAGGCATAAGTGGTAGATGCTTTAGGGCTTGCGAAATGATGAATATATATAACACAGAACTAGATCCAGAGCTATACCACGACTGGGTAAACTTCAAAGAATCTGACAAATACTTTATAGAAAATTCCCAGATACTGACAGTTGACACTAGAAGAGACCAGGATCTGGATGAGAGCTATAGAGAAGACCGTCTCACTCTGTATAATCTACGGAGTGAAGATTTAAGAGATAGCACTACTTTTATCCGGGGAGATTACCTAACCGGCGGCGCAACCTGGCCTAGAACAACTGTGATTGTGGAAAGCAGTGTAGAAACTGCCGGTGACAAGAAAGGACTTAGATATGTGGAGGTCATTGGCGGCTGTGATTCCACCTATGACAGGACAACAGATCCACAACCAAGCCAGTATATAATTCTGAACGAGAACAACAGACCAAAACGAAAATGCTACGAGGATGGCACCTGGGGCCAGGTCTATAAAGATACAAAATGCCTTCTAGCCAAGAATTGTGCACCATTCAGTTTCTGGGTAGAGGACCTGGCTGAACTCATCAAACTATATAGGGAAAATATAGCTATGAGTATAGGAGGAAATGCACTCCTGGAGAAAGTTAACGACTTTATAGCAAATGTTTACTACAATCAAAAGAATAAAACTGAGGAAGAATGCGAGACTGGTGAGGACGATAGAAAAAAATACCAGTGTGAGCTTCCCAGATTTAATGCTGCGAACACATCGATGGAGACGGTTATAACCAATGGTTCCTACAGTACTAATCCACTGATTGTTGATGAGAACGCCTACCAAAAAGTTCCCGAAGCACTATATCCGACAATATGCTGCCTATCCAACAAGTGCCTATCTAAGAGCTATGCCGGGAGAGCCTATAAACCTGGCTGGAACATTGACGATGCAGATATAGGGAAATATTTCATACCTCTCACCTGTATTATAGGGAGTCGCACCACTGACGAGTTTGAAGTGGGTCCGACAGATGACGATAATTATCTCGATGTAAAATACCTAAATCGTCTAGAATTCCTCAGCGATACAGACAATTCGACAAAGCCACACTATGCCAAGAATAGCCTCCTGTACTTCGTCTATAACTGGCTGGAGAGCGGCTCCGGCAACTATAGAGAAAGTACATTTATAGATGGAGAAACTATATATGATTCTGAAAAGGACGTAGACATCGGCAGCAAATACTATAAATCCTATCAGCTGAGGGCAAGATGCAGAAATGACTATTTCTTCAATGAGTACACTGATGCTATTGGTGGAAATGGCAAAGTTGTAGCTGCCCCCGGCAACAAAAACAATAATTACTACGACAAAGACATAATTTTTGAATGTAAATCAGCGGAGAGCGATGATAGAAAAGCAAGGTTTACTTACCATTCAAAAACAAAGCAGAATGGAGATTTAGTTAATATTATAAGGGCAAATGACTGCAAACCAAAGACCTGCGGAGGAAATATCTATCAAAGTTTATGGTCTATGAGTATAATAAAAGAAGTGGCCTCCGATGCAAGTAGATATGCCATCGATTATACCAAGGACGTTCCACTGACGGGCATCACCAATGATGTTTTATCAACGGACAAATACATATCCAAACTAAGTTGTAGTGATACAAAAAAAGACGGCATGGAAACCGCCTTCATAATAAGCTATGATGAGGAAGAGGGACTCAGTGAAAACAAAAATGTTGACTTTTATAAGATCACTGACAGTGAGGGAAATGTTGTAAGTAATTATGAATCCCGTAATTTTGTTAAAACTCTCAAAACAAATTGTATTGCCTCTGGCCACACGGATGGTAAGATAAATGGCAAAGCAGCTCCAAAGGAATACGATAGACATGCCTATGGTGAATTGGCTAACAACACACTACCTCACAGATTCTGTCGAGATATTGGCAAGTCTACCTGCGATACTGTCAGTGAGACCACATTGATGAGTGATTTGGCAAATTTCAAGGACAAATATTGCATTAAAATGTCTTGTCCCGGAAAAAAACTAAAATTTGACTCTACCAACAAAAAAATTCTTTACAATCAGACCAGTGGCTACTTTGATTTGCCAGACACAACAAGCACTGCCGGAGTGTCGGAATATACCTTTGGTAGTGTTGTTGTGATACAATCCTATAATGGTGATTATAAAGACAATTTAAAGGTTTCCAGTAGTCTAACGGTAAATAAAAAGTACGTTCAAAACGATTCTGCCGGAAGCGGAGATGGCAAGTTGGGAGGAACCTCTGTGTGTGGAACTGACCAAGATATGTATAATGACACGATAGCCAGCTATTCTCTGGACAAATTTGCTGAAGGCAAGAGCAACGCCAAAGAAATCTATGAATGTTTTGAACTTATTGAAGGAGGGGAAAGCGGTATAACCAAAAAATCAAGTGGCGCCTGTGGAGAGGGCCAAACAGACGTAGGAGGTGATGTTTGCGTAAAGTATAGTACTAGTAGTGGAGACGATGAAACAGAGAAGGCCATCAAAGCCCTCCGAACGGCTGCCAATGGCTACACAGCTCCCGAGAGTTTGAAAGACGATACGTTGAATTTTTTAATGACTATGACACCGCCCGATTCTAGCCTGCAACAAGAACTGGATACTATAGAGGCCAGTTCAAAGGCGTACGCCAAAACTCAGACAACAAATAGTTTCAAGGCGACCACCACCGGTCTAATATGTAAATATGACAATGAAATTAGCCAATACTCGGCAGACACAGATGGTAAGTACGATGGCATTGCCTGGTATGACGACATCGCCGATGGCAAGATCTATGGTCTTGTGAGGGAAGCCACTAGTTCTGACAGTTGTAAAAAAACCGTTGATGGTGCAAGCATTATGGGAAAATACTTTTTGGAGAGAACAACTTTTGACGACAAATATGAAACCGAATACGGAAGCCAGAAAACCACACTCATAGAAACCCTGAAAACTAATATTAAGGCCGGGACCAAGCTCGCGACTCTCTACAATGAGTATCACAAGGTATTTAAAATGAAGGATTTCCTGACAAAAGTGTCAATAACCAAGACAGTGAAAAATGACAGCGATGAAGATGTTAGTATGGTAACCTATACAAACCTCAATAATTTCAATATTTATCTTCAAGATCTGGTTGAAACTGGTTTTCAGGCTTTATATTTCAATGGCGGAACAACAGAGATGTTTAGATTTCAGGAGGAGCAGACTGATAATGGTAGTAATATAACGACGAGCAAAGGTATAGATTTCACCGCTTCAACCAATGCCCAGTATATATGTAAAAGTGGACAAAGTGCCGAAAATATGACAAGTTGTACTCTGGACCAAGCCTACAAAGCGTACATCGATGTGGCCTATCAAAAGTACTTTCTAAATTTTCTTGAAAATTCTGAAAACAGCGGTTCTACTGACGAGAATGACGATTCATATAGTCCAAAACACCATATAAAAGAATACATTGAGACTAAGAACACCAAAGAAAATAATTGCAAAAACATCTATAAAACATTCCCGGCATCCAAGACATCCTATGAGACAAATACAGCCAATTATAGCTTTAGAAGTGGTTTTTTCATGGCCATGAAATGTACTCCCGAGGGATGGGAAACAATAGATTCTCCAAGCTGTAGGAAAAGGTGTAATGTGACTTCCGAGACTGCAAAGGTCAATCCAACCGGAGGAGGAAAATGGAATGTTTATATAACCGCAAACAGTATCAGACACACAAGAAAATATAGGTTTGTTCTGGGCGGAATAGCAAAAATCAACTGTTGTGGACGCAAGGCGGCATCCGAAAAGAGTGAAATCACTTTTGGCTGTAATGATGGCACTATAACTGATTCTTCCCATAGAAATGATACTGGCGATGCTGATGGTTGGGAATTAAATGACGAAGGTCTAGGCTGTATTGCTGTGGTCTTTGTTGGTGGTGTGTTTGCGTCGTTATGCTTCTGTAATGAAATGAAATGTTCGGCCTTAGGTAAAATCAAAGAGACAAGTGGATCTGGGCTTGAATACGAGTATAGAAGCGGAAAGAATTCGGAAGACAGAGTTATATATGCGTGTCCGAAGGAAAAACCGGAGGACCCTAACAAAGGTGGTGACACCGGAGACACATCCACTAAATCATGTGGCGATGACAACAAATTGGATAATACTGCTATACTAAAATACCATATCAGTAAGCAATAATTCCGATCAAAAATATAAGGCTTTGTGATCTCGTAGAAGATAGCTGACATTGCCACAACCCGACAATGCTGCCCCGAATACATCATCAACCCAAAATACTAAACAGGAGACAAATTGAAAAGGCCCAAGACCCGGACAGGGCAGGCTCCATCCCAGGACAGAGCCTGCTGCTAAACCCAGGGACTTCTCCTAGGTAGAAAAATTGTTGCTGGAGGCTTTACCCTATAGCGTGATAGCCGCAGTCCGCATGGTGAATCTCTCCTGTGACCGCCGAGGCCATGTCACTCAGCAGGTAGACAGCACTGTTGCCGACTTCATAAATAGTGCAAGTTCTACCAAGAGGAGCCCTACTCTCAAAGGCTTTAAGCAGATCTGTGAATTCTGCTATACCTGAGGAGGCTAAAGTTCTTATGGGACCGGCAGATATGGCATTGACTCGAATGTTATTTGGACCAAGGTCGGCGGCCAGCTCCCGAACGCTGGAATCCAATGCTGCCTTGCAGGTCCCCATGAGTCTATAATTTTTTATTACCTTTTCTCCGCCGTAGTAGGTCAATGTTAGCACCGAGCCGCCATCTTTCATGAGAGGGACAAGATCTGAGGTAAATTTTATAAACGAGTAGACGCTTATGTTCATAGCCATCCCAAAGCCAGATTCGGTTATTTTGTTGTAGTCACCCCGTAGATCATCTTTAGGAGCAAATGCTATGGAGTGGACAACAAAGTCTAACTTGCCCCATCTTTTCTTTATTTCCTCAACTAGGTTGGAAACCTCCTCTTTGTTTTGGAAATCACATTGTACAACAAAATTACAGCCAACTTTTTCCGCCAGGGGTAGTGCTCTCTTCTGCATGGCTTCATTCTGGTACATGATACAGAGCTCAGCTCCATTAGCAAAACACTGCTTAGTTATCCCCCAGGCGATACCAATATCGTTAGAAAGACCAATTATAAGCCCTTTCTTCCCTTTCAGTAACATAGGATCCGTCATAATTAAGAATACAAAAACTAAAAACTCTGAGTATTTATGCCTGGCTTGTTAATTTTGTCAAGCGGGATCAGCTTAATAATTTTTCATCGGGGAAGTTCTAAAAAATGTTCGGGATGTTGTGGCTGTCCTCGGAAATTATGGACTTATTCATTGTAATATTAGTTCTGGCAGTCTTTTGACTAGAGATGATGGTACTATTGGATGAATTCAGAATAATATTCCAAGAAAACCCAAAAACAGCATAGGAATACCAGAGGTAAATGACTGGCAGGATGGAGGAAAATAAGTTTATTCTACCAGAGCCAAAACCTCACCACAGAAATAGAGAGAACCACACATCAGAATCCTCTTCTTTCTCTCGGCTCTCAGGGTTCCGGCTATTTTCAGGGCATCCTCTGCGTTGTCGCAGGTTCCCTGGACACCTAGCCCAAGGTCATTGAACTCTTCTACAAATTCTTTGGCCTCCTTGTAAATCTCGTTGTCGTTTGAGACCACTATTCTCGTGGAAAATAGCTTTCCTATTACCTCTATAAATGCTCTTGTGTTCTTTCTTTTAAGCATACATATTATCAGTATATTGTCTCTTTTTTCTACCCCATCCCTGTCTTCCAGCCAATCCTTCAGAACACGTGCACAGCCTTCATTGTGACCACTATCTAGATATAGCTCTGAGTCTTTTCCAACATAGTCATGCAGTCTCGTACCGGCCAGATTCTGGAGTCTCGCTCTCCAGGAAACTTTCCTAAGACCTTCGGAAATATTAGATTCGTCTACAGCTATTCTGTCCTGACACAGGAGAGCGGCCACCGCCGTTCCAGCATTGGTGACCTGATGATTTCCCTCCAGAGCAGGTAGAGGCATTTTAATTTTTTTTCCAAAACCTTCGAATTCACAGAAACCGTCAAATTTTTTACAGTTCCAATCCCTTCTGGCAACATAGCTGGGACAGCCCAAGGGCACTAACTTTTCCTCCATCACTCTGACAACACTCTCTGGCTGCTCTGATATGATAACCGGTCTATTTTCTTTAGCTATACCTATTTTCTCCAGTGCTATTTTCTCCACCGTATTACCAAGGGATTCGATATGGTCCAGCGAAATCGGTGTCACTATAGATACTAGGGGATTTTCTAGAACATTAGTTGCATCTAGCCTGCCCCCCATCCCAACCTCTATAATGGTAGCATCACTTTCGTTTCTAGCAAAGGCCATGATAGCTATAGCTACCACTATTTCAAAATAGCTGGCATCTAGACTATTTTTTTCCATAGTGTATTTGCATTCATCGGCTAATTCTCTGTAATAGTCATCTTCTATCTCTTTTCCCCCTATCTCTATCCTTTCATTAAATCTTACTAGATGGGGAGAGGTGTTTCTATGGATCCGATAACCTCTGTCCTCCAGAATATACTTAAGAAAGGCGCTGACGGAGCCTTTTCCGTTAGTACCCGCAATGTGGAAAACTGGGGAAAGCTGTTTTTCAGGATTACCTAATTTATTTAACAGCTCACGAATTCTTTCTAAACCTAGATAGATTCTGTTCATAGTTTTAGGCAAAGGCCACTCTGGTAGCTTCATCTGCAGGAAACACTAAAGAATAAATATGTATGCCGAACACAGTACAATTAATTCTTCTGTTGTCAAATAACTGGCAAATATCTGGAGTTTTCCCACAAGTTGCCATTTTTTTATTTTTTCCATCAGATGAAATTTAAAACTATGTAGAACACCACCCCATGAAATTTATACCTTTTTAGCTGTTATGCCCCTTGAAATGTCCTACATTAGCTCGCTATCGCTCGGCACATCGATTCTCCCTTTGTATTTTCTCTCTCTATTCAATATAGAAAGGTACCTATTACCCAGCCTCATCTTCAGAACTATTGCTCTTTATTTGCGGAAGTTTATAGTTAACTAGTAAGTAGTAATGGTTGGAAACTTTATGTTAAATAGGAACGTGAGGGTGGCGCCGTCGATTATGCCGGCGGATTTTTCTAAAATAGGGGAAGAGGTGGATAGTCTTATTGGTGCTGGCATCGATTTGCTGCACCTTGACGTGATGGACGGAAATTTTGTGCCTAATATAACCTTCGGTTCGAAGCTAATAGAGGATCTCCGAAAGCGCACCAGTCTAGAATTCGACACTCATCTGATGATAGATGGGCCTGATAGATATCTAAAGGAGTTTGCTGATGCCGGAAGTGATATAATATCTGTTCACTATGAGAATCTGATCCATGTGGATAGGACTCTGGAGAACATAAGGCTGCTCGGCAAAAAGGCTGGAATAGCTCTGGTGCCAACCACCAGCGAAGATGTTCTCTGTTACATTCTAGACAAGATAGATATGGTGGTAGTCCTAACAGTTAACCCAGGGTTTGGAGGGCAGAAATTCATCTACTCACAACTCAAAAAAATTGAAAATATAAGAAAGATGATAGATGCCAGTGGAAGAAAAATAGACCTTGAGGTTGATGGCGGAATCAACCAGGAGACCTCTAGACTGGCGAAGGATGCGGGAGCCGATATCCTGGTGGCAGGAACCTATATTTTTAGCGGTAACCGCAGAGAAAGGGTTAGCATTCTGAAGTCAAAATAGAAAGCTAGGCTACGCTCAGAACCTGACCAAATCATCGGCTAAGAATTTAAATAATAGGCAGACCCAAAACGGAATTAAGAATAGTTTCCAATTCTTGGCCCAAAAGATGTTCCCGGGATAGGGTAAATAACCTTCTCTCCAGTTCCTGGGAATTGACCGGAGGGAGAACAGAATGTAATTTTTTGACTATATAGTCGTCTTTGAAACTCTTATTCAGATTTGAGATAGCATATATACTCTCCTCTATTTCTCCAACACATTCGAAGGGCTTATGGCCATGAACTCCGCATAGCTCTAGAAACCCATCTAGCTGAGTTTCATCATCCAGTAGGTCCATTCCAAATATCTCTATCATATCATTTTTATTCAAATAAACAGCTAGCATCAGGAACACAAATCTACATTTTGGGCAATGGCAGCACCAGCGCCCCGTTTTATTTTCTATTTTGAAATTACCGTTACAACTGGCAAAAACGCTGTGATATTGTCTAAAATTTGCAAACAGCTTTGCTATATGGATTTCCGAGAGTGGTCGGAGAAATGAAAGATACTCGAATCCACTGAGTATATGTTTTTTTATGAAGGAGTTAATGCTTTTCTCAAACTCAAAGGATTTACTCCATTGATGGTTAATCGTAACTCCATTGAAATTCAAGTTCCCAATGTTAGCCGATCTCTCGTTGGACATAAGAATTCTATCGAAGCCCTGTATGATGCTAGCAGCTAGCAGTATGAAGGCAATAATACCACTTATGGGTACATGTCCATTATAGCCTCCTATTTCGTCAAGCCTTTTGTTTAGGTCCAATAGGTTACTGGAAATGCTTCTATTCACATTGAAATACTCGAGGCCAGTCATTTTCATAAGATCCACTATGGGCTTTGCTTTTCCAACAGAACATAGTAGCAAATTATCCATGTGTTTTCTAGCTATTTCCAGAGTTACCAGCGAATCCTTCCCGCCTCCAATGGCTATAGCCGTTCGCTTTTCCAGGTTAAAGTCTAGTCTACTATTTTTTTCGGTTCTGCTGGAATGAGGAAAATTTATCCTTTCGCTCAGGTCTATTATGTTATTTTTATAACTAAATTCACCCAGGCCATTTCTATAGAAATTATTAAAGAATTCAGCCTGTTCTTCGCTCAGCTTTGTTGTTCGAACCTCTATCTCCCTCGAGATAAATAGCTTATAGTAGCTGATTCCAGCTGCTAGATGTAGATATCTAAATATACCATCCAAAACCTCCAGTTCATCTCCATCCAGATGTTTGCCTGACGGGAACTCAATAGCTTCTAAAAAAAACAGTTCGTCATCCTGGAAGTATCGAAGACTCAAAATTTTACTATTTGGGTCAAAGCTGTAGGAATCGAATATAAATTTTCTGTGTCGTTCCATACATATCAGAAATTATTAATTTTTCTCAGCGATTCGGTTATGACACTCTCTAGGGTCAGACCAGGATTTTGGTTCACCATGGCCGTAACTACGCCGTTGGCCTGAGTTCTCTGGTAACCTAGCCCCTCCAGAGCATTGGTTGCATCTCTGATAAGTATAACATCAGAACTAGTTGGATTTGTCATACTTTCCATTTGACCAGGCCCACTGGGACAAATATCCTTTAGCGCTTGACAGTTCTGCAGTTCCGCTATAATGCGGGCCGCCAGTTTGGGACCAATGCCAGGTGTTTCACGAAAAATATCTCTGTTATTCCTAATGATTGCCCATACTATTTCGTCAACGCTAGCTGTACCCATTATTTTTATCGCAACCCTGTTACCAACCCCATTAACTCTACAGAGGACATTGAAACACACTTGCTCGTTCTGACTCAAAAAACCAAACAGGGTCAGAGAGTCCTCTTTGACCACAGTTTCTATGAAAAGAGATATTTTTTCACCTACACTCGGCATATTGCCAAGGGTCCTGCTAGAGCAGTAGACTCTGAAGCCAATACCACCCACATTTAGAATCAGAGATCCATCCTGAATCGAATCCAACAGACCGACAAGCTTTCCTATCATTTACTAGCTAGAGTCCTAGTTTGATTGACCTATAGCATATAGTGTGTAGAATTATGTTTTATTTTCAAGTCAACATTTTGATGTTCACCGAGAATAGACCATCTACGAAACTAGAGATTGATAACCTTCCGTATGTACTAGCATACCAGTTTGAATCCCCAGTAGAATTCA
>JAIRWJ010000071.1 GCA_031269065.1 Rickettsiales bacterium | reverse complement strand
TCTCTCCCACCATCAATTTATTTTCCGCCATTATCATTCTTGTTCTTTTCATCCTTCTTCTCACTTTCTCCTTCTTTCTTCTCACCCTCCCCTTCTTTCTCCCCACTTTCCTCCCCCTTTTTCCCATCATCCTTGAGAGCCTTATTTTCTTTTCTTCCATCTATTTTGTTCCTGGCCCAGCTTAGCCCAGCTTTACCGGGTTCTTTTGTCGCGTTAGCTAGTTTAGCTCCGGCACTTGCAACAGTGCTCATTACTTCTTTCAGTCCGGGCAGACCACTGGCTCCAGCGTCGATACCTTTGAATCCTATGTTGTTATAGGAAAACAGAGCAGATGTCATACCATTAATATACGCATTCATCTGCTCGAATATGAATATCAACACCAATAGAAAGATGATAGTCGAAAACATTTGAAAAAAGTTAGCCACCTGAATAGCTAATCCGGGAACCCCGGTAAAACCCCTAATAATCAAATTTAGTATTGATATGTTGGTGTCGACCTGATTTTCCGAACCACGTGTCATCAGACATAGAGCTGATTCCTCAACAAGATTTATGACTTTACCCCTGGCCAAAGCACATTCCTGTTCCTGAGTACTTATTTCTTCTTCATTTCCACCTATATAGAAAAATTTACCTTCGTTGACTTTACATATTTTTCCACAGTATACATCTCTTATAGGTTCTCTATTTCCTTTAAATATAGCATCTCCGACATAGTACTTATCAAATACTGTGAAAAATAGGCTAAGCGACATAAACAGAAAGAGCGGAGACATAACATGCTGCATTATCCTAACCAGCCAGCTGGAGAACCAGGTCTTTGTCCTTTCAAACAACACCAAAGGAATGAATATAGGAGAAAGAAACAAAAGAATCGTTATCGTGAGAGAATTGACTATAAAAATGTAGGCTGCTCGTATCACGAAGAAAAATAGGGCCACAAATACTAATAGAATAGGTATAATCATTAAAATGGCTAGACCAAAACTAAATACTCCCATTATGAGAATTGCTAAGATCGGGGGATTGGCCACATTATTGGTGTAGTAGCCGAAATATCTGGATAGTTTACAGTCCAAAGTGTCAAACACTGACATATACTGTCTCTCTCCATAGGAACTGAAATAATTATTTATATACTTACTTTCAGAAAAATGACAGCCCGAATATTTCGGATTATCGTAGTGCATTGTCTCGCTATCATCCGCCACCAAACCAAGGGCAAATTCCGTCACTATACCATATACTCTGTACACTCCGCTAAAAACGTAGGGAATCCAGTTGTTACTGATTGAAAAATAGGACACACATATCATTGTCAGTATAAATTTGGATATTTCCTCGGTAGTGAAACCTTTCTGCATGATTGCTATTTTGTAGCCATAGAGAACCACGGCCAGAGCTAGCAGAGCTCTGACCACTCTAATCATGTAGTTCTTCAGTTTTTTAAAGGAGTTTTGGTATTCCACCATGTTATCCAGACTTTGTCCCTTTTTGTAAAATATGCCACTGGCGCAGTCATCATATTCAGATGGACTTTCATTTCCATCCACACATCTTGTATGCCCGGCTCTGTTCATCAGAATATTTTTAAATGTTTCAACCGTGCACTCCACAAGAGGTGCAACCAGCAGTCTCGTAGATCTGGATGTGATACCGACAGCGGCCTTATAGTTGGTGAAATTATGAGATGAACCAACCGAATTGATACAGGCAAAATCTATATAGGGCGAGTTGTAGTCTTTGGGCACCTCATCCAACGGTGCAATTCTTACACAGTGCCGATCTATCTGACAAAAGTTCGATGGCCTATTGAAGCAGGCCGAGAGTTCTCCATCACTACTGTAGCAGGGACCCATACAGTGTCTATTCCCATCCTCATCGAAGGTGCAATTGTTGGTCCTATTTTTTTCTATGATCTCATTTATTCTCGTATCCTGCTCATACTCTGTCTCGCTGTCTCCCTTTAATTTTACTTTAAATCCACTTTCATAGCTCGAGGAAAATTCAGTGCCATAGGTCTCAGAGCCCCCCATTATCCTAAAATCGTAGGGGCAAAAATTATAGGTCTCTACACAATATTTGGTCGAATCAAACTTAGACTGTACTATTTTGAGCTTTATATTCTTTTCAGATGAGGCCTTAGATTGATCAGAACCTCCTGAATCACCAACTGTGCTAGATATATTGTTGGCACTCAACGAGCCATTGGATCCACAGATGTTGTTGTATTCCTTGAAGGCATCACAGCAACCTTCTCCACCGGATGCACAGGAACTATTTGTAAGTGTCCCGTCTACCGAACATATATCCGAACCATCTACTATTTCCTTCTTCATGGCCCTACAATTTTCAGTGCTAGAACTGCTTATGTCAGTAATACTAATGGGAACCGTACCAGAATCGGAATTTATTTTGCATACTCCTGGAGAATCATCTTTATTACACATGGTATATACTCCATTTGTCCCACTTACCTGTTCATTGTTAAAAATGCATATTAATTTTTGACTAGACTCCAGACAACATTTGTAAGCTTCTCGATACTCCGGCGCACTCTTTCCCAGAAATCTCTCACAAGCAAAATTAGCTGCTTCACTCCCTCTAAAATAGTAAAGTTGACTAGTTTTATCGGATGTAGATGCATAACTCTGTCTTTCGACTCTGGGATCTTTGCAACCCTCATATGCGTACTCGACACCTTCATAGAGAAATTCTCTATACTCTTTGTATACTTCCGATGAGCGCAAATTGATGTCCTCATCCGTCATGCTAGTCAGGGAAAACACTTTTCCACAGGCTTTAGAATCCCTATCACTGAAACATTTGCTTAGAATATAGCTGTGAGATCCGAAAAAACTGCCCTTCATCGGAAAGTGAACTTTAATGTTATTTAGGGTTATGTTGGAGCCACTCCTATTTTGGGCTAATAAAGCCTCCTCCAAATCGGCACCACCATAGGTGTACCAGTTATCTCCACAGAGTGAAAGTGTTCCAAACACACCTTTGGCTCTCGCATACTGCACACCTTTGATGATCTCCTTGGCTGTCTGCATAAGTGCACTAATGCTCATAATAATTATTATTCTCTTGGTCCAGCTCAGAGACGAAATCTTGAATATCACCATCATAGCTATGCAGGACACAAACATACCAATGGTGACTCCAAGGCACATGGGATTATGGGGATCAAGATTATAGTCATCCTCACCATAGAGAAAATCTTCAATAAAGCTAAGTGATTCCATCCCTAGTGCTATGACCAACATTTCTATGCTGGCCAAAAGACCGTTCCCACCGATAGCGTTGCCAAAGGCTGTTAGAATTGAAACACAAAGTATCGGATTAAGTAAAATTTGCAGCACAATCGACAGAGCAAAGGTTCCGAAACCCGTAATGGCGTCAACGATGGAATTATCGCTGGCGCTGTCAATCAGATCGCTAGGGGAAAAAAATTTAAGCCCTCCAGGTTTACAGGAAAAACCAGAATCGGAAGAGTATTTAAAATCTAGTTCGCTATCAGAGCCGCCGTTTTTGAACCTCCTAACCCTATCCCTTGGACCCATCACTACTTCCCGGGTGATTGAAGCACTGGCCTCATCAGGACTAAATAGCAGCACATTGGAAAATGATGCTAGAATTAAAAGGCAGCTAAATACGTTCTTCCAACTTATTTTCATAGATTTCTGGACCTCTTATAGTAAATTTCTATCCAATCCTCCGGATCTTCACTACCAACTTCTTTGATTATCTCGTCCAACAGTATAACCGTTTCAGCTCTTCCGGATAGCACCCGGATAACATCACCCATACCAACCATATCTATCCGGGCTATGACTCCACCCTGGTCCTGTTTAACTAGGAAGTACCTAGTACCGGGATCTGTAGTTTTTATCAGCTGAAATTCCCTTTCACTGAGCATAAAGGCTACCTTATAGGTATCTGTCGCTTTGAGATTCGGAAGATATATCTGAGTGGCCGTTTGCTGTACGAGCGTATCGGAAATACTGCTCTTTGTGGCATCCTCAACCGACTGGGTAGCAAAGACAACAAATGCATTTAATTTTCTAAAAACTTTCAGCCAGTCTTTTATTTTTGGAGCAAAAACCGGATTATCTATTAGAGCCCAGGCCTCATCGAGAATAATCATGGTAGGAGTTCCGTCCAGAGAACTCTGAATCCGGTGAAACAAATAGAGCAACACTGGGCTTATACTCTTCTTATCTTTAAGAATTTCTCCCATCTCGAAGCCAAAGGTAAAGGATGAGAAGAAGTCTATGATGTCATCGTCATTATCAAATAGCTTTGAATGGGAATTCTCACTGTGCCACATCTCCAACCTGCCGGCAAGGGAGCTTGGACCGCCCATACCTAAAAATGGAGCTATATTCCGCAAGACTCGCTTCTCAAAGGGCAGCTTGTAGTTACCATTTATAGCGTCAGCTATCCTGGCCATATCCTCAGCCGTTATGACTTCTCCATTTACGGTTAGCAACACCGTCATCCATTCTATAAGAAATGTTCTATTTTCTGGAACATCGGGGAGCTTTAGTGGGTTGAAGCCAGAGCACTTGCTGGCCTCTAGCACAGAATACTTACCACCCAGTGCCCTGATAAAAATCTCGGCACCTCTATCCTTATCGAAGAAAAACATTCGGCAGTTAAATTTCTGAGCCTGGGCACAGAGAAAATTCATCATAACC
>JAIRWJ010000075.1 GCA_031269065.1 Rickettsiales bacterium | reverse complement strand
CAGAACCTGTTCCGGCTTATAGACCATTCCCGGGCTCCCTCCAGCCATTTTCCAAATCTCCCGTTCTTCAGATGTCCTGGAATCCAATTTATAAACTCATTATTTTTTATAATTCTATCTCTTATTTTAGGAACATCAACAAACCAGGAGGACATGGCCCGATACAGGAGAGGTGTATCTGTTCTCCAGCAGTGGGGATAGTTATGTAGATACTGTTCCGTTTTGAACCAGAAATTTTTCTGTTTTAGTTTGACTATTATGGAATCATTGGTGTCGAAGACCTGTTGACCAGCATAGTCGTAGATAACATCCGTAAAACAGCCGCCGTCATCGATAGGACACAGCGTAGGTATGCCGTTGGCTCTGCAGACTAGCTGGTCATCCTCACCAAATCCCGGAGCTCCGTGAACTATACAGGTACCATCTTCGGCGGAGACAAAATCTCCCTTCAGGATAGTGAAACATTTTTCAGATTTTTTTACATCTACGTTGGACAGCAGGTAGTCAAAGAGAGGTGTATATCTCAGGCCCAGCAGATCATTCCCCCTCAGAATTTTTATAATGTTTATTCGACCATCCTCCATCAACTCCTTTTCATAGCGGTTAATGGCAGTCTCTCCAACTAGGAGATACTCGTCAGCCCGCTGGACTAGGGCATAGTTCAGACTGCTGTTGACCACCAGGGCGAGGTTGGAGGGTAATGTCCATGGAGTTGTGGTCCAGACAAGTGCATAGACATTCCCTAGACTCTGGCTATCAAGCAATTCCGGCAGCTGCTCCAGTCTGAATTTGACCGTCACTGCTTTGTCGGCCCGTTCTCGGAAGGAGTTATCCATCTTAGTCTCCATGTTAGAGAGTGGTGTTTGGCATTTCCAAGAATAGGGCATTACCCGATAGTCTTCATAGAGTAGACCTTTTTCGCAGAGTTGCTTGAAAACCCACATTATTGACTCCATATAGCTAATGTCCATGGTTCTATAGCCATTGTCAAAATCGACCCAGCGGCCAGATCTGGTCACATACCTTTTCCACTCATTGACATACCTTAGTACATCCTCCTGGCAATAGTTATTAAATTTTTCTATGCCATATTCTTCTATGACTCTTCTGCCACCTATGCCCAATGCATTCTCCACACTCTGTTCGGCCGGAAGACCATGGCAGTCCCAGCCAAATTTCCTTCGGACCCTCTTCCCTTTCATAGTTTGGTACCGGGCCACCGTGTCTTTAACATAGCCAGCCAGCAGATGGCCATAGTGGGGTAACCCATTGGCAAAAGGGGGGCCATCGAAGAAAACAAAATCATTATCTCTATTTTTCTCAAGAGATAGATCGAATATCTGTCTTTCATTCCAAAAGGTTAATACCTGATTTTCTAGGTTTTTGAAGTTTACATCGTTGTTCGCTTCTGGGTAGAATCTGCTTTTGTTCATGTCGATCAAATTAGCGGCACTAATGGACAATAGTATGCTGTGCCGTTTTTTTTAATCAATCGGACAAAAATTCTATGGATTGTCCAGGGGTCCTTGAAAATAAATTTAGTTTTCTATAACAGAGTACCTGATGATAAGGCAAAAAAGTTAATTAGTAGAGCCTTTGGGAGCAAGTATTTTATTAATCACTAATAAATGGGATAATTTGGATTATATATGAAGAAAAAAATGAAATTTCAACATTATGTTGTCTCACATCTTTCATAAGAGAATCTTGCCAGTAGTCACAGTATTATGATCAAAAATATTGACGATCTAAAAGATCTGCTAATCACCAAAGATATGTTATCTTTTTGAATCGGCCCTCCAGTTAGGCGCTATTTTTCCAGCCTACTTCCCTCCACGACCCTCCGACCACCTATGCCCATCGCATTCTCCACGCCCCGTTCGGCCGGAAGACCGTGGCAGTCCCAGCCAAATTTCCTTCGGACCCTCTTCCCTTTCATAGTTTGGTACCGGACCACCGTGTCTTTAACATAGCCAGCCAGCAGATGGACATAGTGGGGTAACCCATTGGCAAAAGGGGGCCATCTAAGAAGACAAAATCATTATCTCTATTTTTTTCAAGAGATAGATCGAATATCTGTCTTTCATTCCAAAGGGCGAGTACCTGATCCTCCAGATCCTTGAAATTTATGCATTATCCGCTTTCGGATATAGTTTGTTTTTACTCGTGGTCAATAGTAAAAATTTCAGCACCAACGGTAAATACCATAGTCAGCCATTCTATTTAGTCAATCGAATACAAACATCCCCCTCCAGCTTCTGGTTCCACAGAAGCTGGAGGGGGACTAGCGATAGTATTTTTCTACGGCTGATCATCTGGTTAGCTCTATTATTTCCACGCCAAATATTTTGGAGTTATACCTTCTTGGGAGGTTTTTGTCCCAGAATTGTTGGCCTATTTAATAGGCACAGCAGGTAGAAATTTTTACCCCTGAGCCCGTTGGGCTCGGGGGAGCAAGGGTTTGACATTTGCTTGTTTTTAAAAAAAACATGCTATAGTCAACCATATTTAACCACTGAGTGATGTCGGAGATAATTTTTAGAGGTGCCCAGGGAAAAATAGACGGTTTCTATAGTCATAGCAGAAACTCAAACGCTCCGGTTGTGCTCATTGTCAGTAACAATAATGAAAGATCTGCAAAGAAGAGTAGTTCTCTGGTAAAAACAGTGGAGATCATATTTAACACATTTGTAGAGAATGATTTTTCCGCCCTGAGATTTGATTTTATTGATCACAAGGTTGATAAGAGTGAGGTGGATAACTCTAATCTATTAGACATGACTGCAGCTCTGGACTGGCTCCACAGTAAGAATTTCGAATGCAGAAGTTTTTGGGCCTGTGGAGTAGACTATGGAGCTTTTGTGACTCTACAGCTCGTAATGAGGAGGCCGGAATTAGAAAACTATGTCCTAATTTCGCCAAACATGAAAAAAAACGATATGAGTTTTATAATCCCTTGTTCAGCCTGTGGGCTTATCATCAGGGGTTCTGAGGATATGAAATTTACCGAAGATGAGTGCCTAACCTTGCAAGAGAGACTATTGACTAAGGCGGAATCTAAGGTAAAATGCGCCATAGTCTACGGAGCTGAAAGGGATTTCAGCGGCGAACTTGAACAGCTGGATGCTGAATTAGCTAGCTATCTGGAGGAGAAAACCACCTACGACCGTAAGAATCTGAAGCGCGTCACCGCCGGCAAGAGAAGAAGGCGAAAGAAGAGGTCTTCCTATTCGGAGGAGGAGAAAGTAGTTTATGTCAATCCGATCAAGAATTTGGACATTGGAGATGTATGATATATCAAATATCCGTGAGGTTTAGAAATGGTTCATTCAATTAGAAAAACAAAGACAAAAGGTGGCAAGTACCTACTGGGGGTGTTTGTGACGATCTTCATCCTTTATAGTCTGAGCGGGATTGTGTTCGTCATAAGCAGTAGATACAACCTAATCAAGGGTGAAGGCAAAAAACTCCATATAAATGAGTTTTTTAATCTCTGGAACAATGAAAAACAAGCCTCCTACCGTTCTGACATAGACGCTAAACAAGTGGCTTACATAAATTCCAAGAACTTTATGCTGGCCTTTCTAAACAAGCTGGTCAACTCCAAATTAGTTGAACTTGAGTTGGAGAAATTTGCTATACGAGAGCCTGATGAATTGGTTCTGAAGGCAATTTCCGAAGACGAATTCTTTCGCGTCGATGGTGGCTTTGATTTTGGTAAATTTGAGGACTACCTGAAGAAAGAAAATTTGACCGAACTTGACCTTATGGAGAGGATACGGGAGATCGAAAATCGGAAATTTCTTGTTAGTACCCTGAGTAAAGTGCCTGTGCTGAACGAAACGGGAGTAGCTGTGCTTTCAGAAGAGAGTAATCTGAGTAAGAATCTAAAGATTTTTTCCATTAAAAAATCTAAACTCAAAGTGAACATCCCAGTAGTAACCGATGAGGAAATAAAGCGCTATTATGACTACAATACTCAGAAATTCACCGCACCCGAGGCAAAAAAGATAGACTATGTGAAAATAACCGACTGTAAGGCCTCACAGTTTAGAAAGCTGCAGGAAATAGTTAGTCCAAGGTCGAATATCCGCGATGTGTCCAAAGCTATGAAGGCAAGTATCGAGAGTCTTGGCTATCTATCCGAAAGCGAAATACTCAATAACGAGAAGTATTCCGGTATAATTGGGGTCTTCGGCATCCGGCTGGACAGTCTATCTAGAGTGGTAAAGGTTGGAAATGATGCCTATGTCTATTCTGTGACTGGTGTCAAAAAGGGCTATGTAAAAAATCTGAAGGAGGTCGAGAAAGATATTGCTCTCGTAATTCGGGCAGAAAAAACTATAGAATTCCAAAAGAAGGTTGTTCTTGGCTATATAGAAGAGTATAAAAACAAAAAATTTGCCGACGAAGCTTTGCTCAGTCACGGCTTTGAGATCAAAAAGGTAAATAATCTGACCAGAGAAAATAGTCATTCTCTGGATAGCGATTTTTTACAGCAGCTAATGAGAACCGGCGACAAGGACACTACGGATGTATTTCAGGATGACAGCATCCTGTACTTTGCTCTGATAACCGATAGCAGGGTTCTCAGCGAAAAGGGTGAAGGCTATGTCAGCAAAGAACAGATAGTCAAAAGCTTTGTTTCCCAGACCAGTGATATAATTTTGGACCATTACCTGAACTATCTCAGGAATAACAAGTACATCAAAATGAAAGTTAGCTACGGTTTGCTGGATCTCCTAATGTAAATGAGGTACAGGTTATTAATAGAGTACGATGGAACGAACTATTCCGGATGGCAGAGGCAGGGTCACGGCCTATCTGTCCAGGATGTCATAGAGAAGTCTCTGCTGAGGCTCTCTGGAGAAATGACCGAGGTGGTCGGTTCTGGTAGAACCGATGCCGGAGTGCATGCTCTGGGCCAGGTAGCACATTTTGATCTAACCGAAAGGCAATTTCCCGAAATAACGGTCATTCAGGCTCTAAACTACTATCTTTGTGAGTTTAGCAGGGTAAGAACCAAGAAGATAAGAAGTCTTATTCGGGATGAATTCGGTGATCTCTACCGCAGATATGGATCATTTTCGGAACAGGACATAGTCATCAGGGACTGCAAGTTTGTGACCAGTGACTTTCACGCCCGTTTTTCCTCAAAGATGAGATATTACAAATACATAATAATTAATGGCAAACAAACCTCAGCTCTGTGGCAGAACAGGGCTTGGCACATCAGAGAGCCCCTAGATGTGGACTCCATGCAGACCGCCTGCCAATTGCTGGTTGGCTCCCATGACTTTAGCAGTTTTAGAGATAGTCAATGTCAGGCACTAAGCCCCGTTAAAACCATCAAAGACTGCAGAATCTATAGAGACGACGATTTGGTGTACCTTGAAGTGGCAGCAAAGTCCTTTCTGCACCACATGGTGAGGAACATAGTAGGCACGCTGGCAGGTGTGGGTAGTCACAGAACAAATATAGACGAATTCAACAGCATTCTGGAATCAAAAAACCGACGCCGGGCTGGGGTCAATGCCCCAGCCCATGGTCTCTACCTGGTAAGGGTTGACTACTAACACCCCCTCTCCCTTCCGGCGGGAATCATCTACCAGAGTGTATGCTGAGAGTCTCAGAATTACCTGAAATACTTTTTCAGCAGACCCCTGAAAACATTATGGTGCCGCGCCTCGTCTTTGGCCATCTCATGGACCGTATCGTGGATGGCGTCAAATCCCATTTTCTTGGCTCTGGTAGCTATCTTATACTTGGCCTCGGTGGCTCCAAATTCAGCTCTGATCCTTTTGGTCAAGTTTTCCCTAGTGGACGGGGACACAAGCTCGCCAAGAAGCTCACAGAATTTTGCCGCATGTTCCGCTTCTTCAAAAGCTATTCTTTTGTAAGCTTCGGCCACTTCAGGTAATCCCTCCCGGTCGGCAGCCCTAGACATAGCAAGATACATACCAACCTCTGTACATTCGGCGCTGAAATGAGCCCTCAAACCATCTATCACCTCCTGGTCGCCACATTCCAAACCTTCTCCTATTTTATGCTCTGTTGCCAGGATACCATCCCCACTCTCCTCTTCAACCAAAACAAATTTGTCGGACTTAGCTCCGCAGACCGGACATACCATCGTGCCCTCCTCTAGAATCTCTCCGCAGACCGTACATCTAAACTTTTTCATAGCCATAAAACAAATATTGAAATACGCAGATTCTAAATCAAACCATACCAATGTCAAACATACCGAGGGTTATCTCATAGAAATCCTAGCGAATTTACTGGCAGCGCTGGAGTCAATTTTTTATGTATTCCCAGTATTATGGAAACATGCCTATTTGGTAGTTGAAAATATATTTGAAATACCCATAATTCTTTCATGAGAATGCCTAGGTTTGCGGATGTGGTTTCAAAAGTTAAGAGAATATCTAGCTAATTTGGTAGCTAGCGCCAAAAACATACTAAGTAGTATTAGACTAAGATGGCTCAATATGCGCAGCTATAACATGAGCCAGGCCATCGACTATTTTGACATCGGCATGCTCGACGAATGCCACACAAGGCTTAAAATAATCCTCAAAATATGGCCAAAAAACGAACAGGCTAGGTACTTGCTAGGATTGACCTGTGTCTGCGGTGAAGAAACCGAGGAAGCCTTAAAATATTTGAATTATGTAGATGGTCATTATCAAGAGCAGGCCCAGAGGCTAATTAGAATAATCGAATCTGGCATGTCCGAACTGGTGGTAAAAAAATATTTGGAAAATACAAGCTTGTTTGCGATTGAGAATGAAATTAAAGAGATCCTGCTCTAGTTTGGCAGTAATTCTGTCTCTTTCTCAGTGTCTGTCAGGCTGTGGAGCTGTGAAGTGGAAGAATGCTTCCGTGGTTGAGTATGGAAGCGCGAAAAAAATTCCCCAGGACTCCGAGGATGAATTTCAGGAAACCGAGGAAGAAGATATGGGTAAGGAAGAGGCGACTCTGAAGGACCCTCTTGAGAAGATCAATAGAATGATATTTGCGTTCAACAGCTTTCTAGTGAAAAATGTCACAGGTCCACTGGTAGACTTCTACAAATCTATAACTAACAGATTTTTCAGGAACATTGTATCAAATCTTGGCAATAGGCTCAATGATCCCATAATACTGCTAAGTTCTGTGCTCCAGCTCGACATAAAAAATGCAGGCAATACTCTGGCCGTATTCCTGACTAACATGACCGTCGGCTGTTTTGGTCTCTTTGACCCTGCCGAAAGTCTATTTGACCTTCATAGAAATAACAGAACCATTGGTCAAACTCTGGCCCTCTACGGATTCGATGAGGGTTTTTACCTGGTGCTGCCATTCTTTGGACCGTCTACACTCAGAGATGGAATCGGTCTGGCCACATCATTCTACGTGGACCCATTGGCCTACAATAGCTTTGCCTTAGGAGAGTCCGGAGGAAGTTTGACCCCGAACTATCTGGCAGTACCAAAATATTTTGCCCAGTATATTGACATGATGGACAGTGCCATTACACTAGACACTGTCTTCATACAGAAGTCCCTGGATCCATACGTGTTTGCCAGGTATAGTTATGGGAGTAGCCTTCACTATTCAATTAACGGGTTGAAAGGTTCAAGGAAATGATATGGAAAAATAAATTTATTTTGATTGTTCTGGCTGCGGTGATGGTCATGGACGTAAAGGCTGGAGATCAGGGAGGAGGTCCGGAGGATTTCCTGAGAATTTTTTTTACAAAATTGACAAAAGTTGGTGAAATTAGGAACCTGAAGGAGAAGGAGTCCAAATTTGTGGCGGTTGTGAATAGGAATATAGATCTTGACTGGATAGCGAATTTTATTCTCGGAAGACACCAAAAAAACATTACCAAGGACCAGAGAAAGCAATTCATAGACCTCTATTCGAAGTATTTAGCTAGCAGCTACAGAGCCGCTCTAAGTATCTATAAAAGCGATAACTATGAACTTATCTCCACAGAAAAACAGAAAGAACATGTTTTTATGATTTCGACGTTTGTGCTCTTAGACGGGAAGAAAGTGAGGAATGTCTTCAGAATTGTTGAAAAAAATGGAAAATACCATATAACAGATATAGTTGTGGAGGGTATAAGCTTCATAGCAGCCAAAAGGGCGGATCTGAATTCTATGATAATGTCAAAAGGCTTTAATGATTTTTTAGAGGAGCTAAGAGCTAGAAATGACCGCGATTAGAGAGGTATGCATAGATACCGAAACCACAGGGCTTAACCCTTTTGAAGGTGATAGACTGATAGAGATAGGCTGTCTGGAGCTCAAAGGTGGCAAAAAAACTGGAGAATGTTTTCATAGGCTTATAAATCCGGAGAGAGACGTGCCGGAGGAGGCCGTCAACGTGCATGGAATAACCACCGAACAGCTTCTGAATAAACCAAAGTTCTTTGAGGTAGTTGATGACCTGTTAGAATTTCTTCAAGACTCTGTCATTATTGCCCATAATTCAAGTTTCGATATGAAATTTCTAAACTTTGAACTTGGGCGCCTAGGTTATGGAAGGATCCAAAATGAGGTAATTGACTCCCTGATGCTTGCTAAGCTTAAATTTCCGGGTCAGAAGAACAGTCTGGATAACCTTTGCAAGCGTTATGGTGTAGATAATTCCAAGAGAACATTCCACGGAGCTTTACTTGACGCAGAGTTGCTGGCTGATGTTTATGCAAAATTAAAAGGTGGCGCCCAGGAAAGCTTTCTAGAAGATAGAGAAACAGTCATGGGCTATGGAACTTTAGAAATTAATGGATTGCTAGATAGAATTAAAAAAAGAGAGATTCGACCCAGTAGAAATTTCAGAGTAAGTCCAGAGGATCAAAAAAGACATGATTGGTTCATAGAAACCTATGTCAGAAAAACAAGTCGATAACTATGAAAGAAATCGGGTTTTACTATATAGATGAGGATGTGAACGTTTTTCTTCACAGCTTTCTTAGCCAGCTAGTTTACAGGAATGGGAAAAAAGTGTTGCTGTACTCGAGTTCCATAGAAAAGCTCAAAAATCTGGACAAAATACTCTGGAAGATGTGTGGACAGGCAGACTTCCTTTGTCATTCCATCTACGATGAAAAAAATGGCCAGGCCAAACATGAGAAAATACTTTTGAGTAGCAAATTTATTAACTCTAATGGAGCCGACTACCTAATAATGAGTAATTTTGTGGATAGAGGTGATTTTATGGATAGTTTTGAAAAGGGTTTCTATCTCTGTGCCAGCCTCAGCAGAGAAAGTGTAGAGCGAGCTAAAAAAAGCCAACAGAAATACAACGAACTGGGCTACAGCACCGTTGTGCGTATGAGAGATGAAAAAGCCTGTTGGAAGCGGGTTGAATATTTAGAACTGGTCGAATCAGACAAAAAATAGATCCGTCATTATATAGTTCGACACCAGTATGGACGCTGAAGCCCCAATAACTGCGTCTATTGTGGCTTTGCCCACTCCCTCGGCTCCGCCTCGGGAGTTATAACCATTGTAGCAGCCAAAAATTGCCACCATAAAGCCAAAAACTACAGCTTTCACAAGCCCTGAAAAAACATCGTCAAATCTTAGAAAGTTTATGGTATTGTTCAGATAGCTAGTCAGATCGAATTTCAAGCTGAGAACGCTAGTCAGGGTACCACCGAGAATACCTATCACATCGGCGATGAGGACTAAAAATGGCATCGAGACCGTCGAAGCTATTATTCTGGGGAGAATCAGATATTTGTAGGGACAGGTCGAAAGAGTATATAGTGCATCTATCTGGTCAGTGACCCGCATAGTACCTAGCCGTGCCGCTATAGAGGAACTAACTCTTCCGGCCACCATAAGGCCCACCAATATTGGAGACAATTCCCGGGTAATGGCCAGAACAACCAGAGCCGGTACCGTCGTTTCCGCACTCAGCTCACCACTACCAATGTAGGATTGCAGAGCCATAACCCCCCCAGTGAATATGGCGGTCATAGCAACCACCGGAATTGAAAAAAATCCTATCTCCAGAAACTGGTCAAGCAGATTACCAAAGTACCACCTTCTGCTAAAGACACTTCTGGTGGATTTTAACATAAAAATTGAAAATTTTCCAACTCTGATTACCAAACTCTCTGTGCATTCAATAACTATGTGCCCTATTTTCTGTATAAACGACAACATATAGAGTGCTTCATTTCTTTTGACTATCATGTGTTTTTTCTAATAATCAATAATTTCCTTTGCCGGGATATGATACTTGGTACCTTTACTTCCTTCTCAGTCTTGATTTTTTTGTTTAAAAGGATAACTATCGACGGCAGATTCCATTCGATTACAGGTGGGGACCGGAGAAGAAAGTGTCAGGACATTCGAAGTGGGCAACCACTAAACATCAGAAAGGCCTAACGGATGCCAAAAGATCCAGGGTTTTCACGAAAATACAAAGAGAGATACATGTTGCTGTCAAAACGGGTGATGCTAATCCAGATTTTAATCCAAGACTTAGAAACGCTATAATATTGGCGAAATCCGAGAATATGCCAAAGGACAAGATAGAGGCGGCGATCAAAAGAGCCTCCAGCCCAGTTGGGGGCGAGAACTACGAGGAAATTCGCTACGAAGGTTATGCTCCTGGCTCAGTGGCTCTAATAGTCGAAGTTCTAACGGAGAACAAGAATAGAACAGTTTCAAATATCAGGTCATACTTTACTAAGCATGGTGGTTCTCTGGGAGAAACTGGGAGTGTGTCTTATATGTTCGACAGATTAGGCATCATGGGCTACGATGGGAAAAGAATATCCGAGGGGGAGATGCTGGAACTGGCTATAGAAGCTGGCGCAAGTGATGTTGAGAGTTCCAGCGAATGGCATAGTGTTTTTATAGACGCTCGTGATTTTGTGTCTGTGAGAGATAGAATTATATCTAAACTAGGAGAACCAGACACAGCAAAAATCACCTGGATTCCGAAAAACACAATAGTCATTGACAATTTGGAGAATGCCTCTAGAATCTCCCAACTAGTCGAGAGACTCGAGGATGATGATGATGTGCAGGAGGTTGTTGGTAATTTTGAGATATCCGACAACATTCTAGGGAAGGAGTAGCAAGGGTTTGCGGTGCCGTAGTGGTTATGGGATGGCGGCCGGAGTGTCGATCCAGAAGAAGAGGAATTTATAAACATTTTTGAGGAGTCCTGTGGGTAAAATGAAGGCAATTATCTGTTTTGGGGTGATAGCGGTGGGTGCTGTCTGCTCCTATATACATTATGGTACCCGGAGACGTGTTATAGATTTAAAAAGCAAATGGGTCGCTCCTGGTGCAGAAGGTGAGCTCAGACTGAGGAATATTGCTTACGACATGGATGTCCTAAGGACAAGGTGTACCCCTGTTGACAGAATAGATAGCAGAGTTTTGAAGAATCTGGATGGAATGCTAGAGATTATGTACAAAAATAGAGGTATCGGCCTAGGAGCTAATCAGGCTGGGCTAGTCCAGAGATTGGTAGTAGTCGATCTTCAGGAAAACGGAGTTAAAAAACCTATATTTATGATAAATCCAGAAATTTTGGAGAAATCCGAAGTAACAAGACTTGGACCGGAGGGGTGTTTGTCTCTACCACTAAAAGAAAAAAGTGAAGTTAGGAGATCCACTAAGATAAAGGTAAGATATCTGAACAAGGCTGGAGAGGAGATTGTTCTGGAGGCAACTGGGCTGCTGGCAATCTGTATACAACACGAGGTGGATCTTCTTGATGGTATCCTCTATATAGATCATCTCCCAAAGGAGAGAAGGGATTTTGTAGTGGAGAGAGTTAAAGAAAATATAAAACGGTTGGAGAAGGGAAAAGATTGGAGGTAGACAGTAGATTTTTCTACAGACCAGCTGGATAACAGAATTAATTGTGGAGGGGGGTTATTGTGAGTGACAGCGTACTTAGGCTAAGGAATATAGTCCACGATAGGGATATTCTGAGGATGAAGTGTACCTCAGTCGATAAAATAGATGACAAGTTACTGGAGAATCTTGATGTGATGCTAGGGATCATGTACGAGACCGGGGGTATAGGTCTTGCGGCCAACCAGATAGGATTGATTCAGAGAATAGTTGTTATAGATCTTCAGGAAAATGGGAAGAAAAATCCAATTTTCTTGATAAATCCGGAAATCCTGGAGAAATCTAAGGAAACAAAACTCGGACCTGAAGGATGTCTATCTATACCAGTTAATGAAAAGAGCGAGGTCAGGAGATCAACCAAGGTAAAGGTGAGATATCTGGACAAAATTGGGAATGAAGTTATTTCTGAGGCTACGGGGCTGTTTGCGGTCTGCCTTCAGCATGAGATAGACCACTTGGATGGAATTCTCTACATAGATCATCTCTCCGAGTTGAGAAGGAAGTTTGTTGTGGAAAAAACAGAAGCTAATCTGAGGCTATTAGAGAAAACTAGGAAAAACAGATAGATAGCTGTTTCTGAAAAATGCCCAAAAAGGCTAAGTATGGCAAAAGGCCTTCGGTATAAAAAATGATTTTAGTTAAGATGTACATGTTTGTCGGGCTGGGTAATTGTGGCAAGGGTTTTGAGAACACTAGGCACAATTTCGGATTCCTGTGTGTAGATTCTATAGTAGAGAGGCATGCTCTGAGCTCAAAGAGGTCAAAGTTTAATGCCAATATTTTTAGTGGTATTCTGGAAGGCCACAACCTAGTCATAGTTAAGCCAACAACCTTTATGAACAACTCTGGAATTGCCGTTGCACAGGTGAAGTCATTTTACAAAATTCAGAACGAAAATGTATTTGTGTTCCATGATGATATAGACCTGAAATTCTGTAGGGTCAAACTAAAAACTGGTGGTGGCAATGGTGGTCATAATGGTCTGAAAAGCATAGACAGCATGATCGGGAAAAACTATAATAGAATCCGGTTGGGCATCGGAAGGCCCGACAGCCAGGAAGAAATACATGATTTTGTTATACATAGATTTTCTCCCGAAGAACTGGAAAGAGTTAACAAACTAAATTCTCTAGTCTGTGATAACATCGAAGAACTCTTCGATGGAAGAGAAAACTTTTTGAACAAAATCGCTCTGGCCAAATTGCATAGCTAGTCTGTGCTATCCTCAGCCCCATCAACCCGTTCTGCCATTGTCGAGGCCATCCTATCCAGAACTCCATTAGCAAAGGCTATACAAGCTTTGTCACAAAATTCAGCCACCAGATCAACATATTCGCTAACCACAACTTTTTTACTGATATCAGAGCTGGTCATTTCGAAATAGGCAAGTCTCAGGCTCTGTAGTAATACACTGTCCAGCGAGCTAACATTATAGTTACCATGGAGAAAGTCGCTGATCCTGCTATCCAACTTACTCACATTGGCCAGAACACCCTGAATAAGATTTAGCACGAATTCACCCCTGTGTACCCCTGTATATTTGTTTTTCCCGCTCTCCTCCAGGAAGTTAACAGTTATGAAATGGTCGTTAACTGTATCTAGCAGCGATTCCACATTCTTGTCCATATTTGCCGGGTCATAGTACAGAGAAAGCACTTGACAGGCCATTAGTCTGGCCACACTCTTTTTCGAAAGCACCTTATTCACGTCTCCTGAAGCATTTACACAAACCTAGAGTATTATTTTTTAATGTTAATACAGCTTTATGAAAGATAGGGTGAAGGAAGTTGGCATTGTAGCTCCATTCAACAGGGACATGTAGCTTTTATGTAACATTTTGTAATAAAAAATGATTTGACTGTAGTCTGAAGTACCTATATACTACCCCTGGTGGAGAAATTTGAGGAAAAACAAGGTTATGTATAGACAAAATGCGATGAAGGATGGTAGGATGGGGGTGGATATTTTGAGAGACTACGGCTACCTCAGAAAAGGAACAAATGTACACCCAACGGCGATAGTGGATCCCATCGCCCAGCTGGGAGAAAATGTCAAAATAGGTCCTTACTGCATAGTTGGGCCCGGCGTAAGTTTGGGTGATGGTTGTGAACTCAAACCCCATGTTGTTATAGAGGGACAAGTTGAGATTGGATCCAACAACAGAATATTTTCTTTTGCGGCTATAGGACAGGATCCACAGGATCTTAAGTATGAGGGAGAAAAGTCCTTGATTAGAATAGGTGACGACAATAGAATAAGAGAACACTGCACAATACATCCTGGTACTAAAGGCGGTGGGATGATAACAAAGATAGGGAACAGAAATCTCCTAATGGTTAACACGCACATAGCCCATGACTGTACTATTGGGGATAACTGTGTACTCGCAAACAACGTGACTATAGGTGGACATGTGGAAATAGGCGATTACGCGGTTATTGGTGGTCTGTCAGCCGTACATCAGAAGGTTAAAATAGGAAAACACGCGATGATCGGCGGCCTAACGGCTATAGTTAAGGATGTAATACCCTATGGAGTTGCTGTTGAGACCAGAGATGTGAGCCTAGAGGGTATAAATGTGCTAGGAATCGGCAGAAGAGGCTTTTCCAAAAAAGATATTGGTAATCTGAGAAATTTTTACAAAGATGTTTTCTGTTCGGAGAGCAGTAATTTATTTGAGCTTGTGGAGTATTTTAAGGGTAAATACGCAGATTCAAATGTCGTTCTCGAAGTTGTGGAATTTTTATCGAAAAAATCCAACAGACACTTTGTCACAAGATCCAGAAAAAGTGGATAAACTAGGAATAGTGGCCGGCTCCGGCAGACTCCCACTCGAGCTTATTGAACATTGCAGAGAAAGTGGAATCGAGTCGTTCTGTGTTCTACTAAAATCCTTTGCCAACCCAGCTGACTATGCTGATCTAAATTTCGTGGAGTTAGGAATCGGTCAGGTGGGTAAACTGATGAATTTCTTCTGGCAAAATGGTGTCAGCAAACTGGTTCTTCTTGGGGGCGCAAAAAAACCATCCCTAAGGTTTTTGAGGATGGATGCCAAAGGGGCTATTCTGGCGAAAAACATTCTAAAAAATAGAGTAATGGGAGATAACTCTATTTTGGAGGTGGTAGTCAAATTTTTAGAAGAACATGGCTTCCAGGTCTTGGAAATAGACTCTCTACTCGACAATTTGAAACTGCATATAGGTCCAAACAACAGTGTCAAATGTGGTCCAGAATACCTCGAAGATATAGAGATCGGCTGTAACGTTCTAAGAAGACTCAGTGAGTTCGATCTGGGACAGGCGGTGGCAGTGCAACAGAGGAATATAGTTGCCGTAGAATGTTCTGAAGGTACAGCAGGCCTAATCCAGCGAGTCGGTGAACTCAGGTTTTTCCCTGGTAGTGGGCCTGTGCTTGTGAAAATTGGAAAAGTTAGCCAAACCAGAAAAGCGGACCTACCATCCATTGGGCCAAACACCATAGAACAACTCCATCAAAACGGTTTTGCCGGAGCTGCTCTAGATTCCAAAAATTGCCTTGTAATTTCCCGCAGTGATACGATAAGGATCGCAACAAAATACAACCTATTCTTATACGGGATAGACATCTAGAGGAGCAAGCAGCCCCCAAAAAAAGGGCCCCACCCAACGATGTGGCCCTCATAAAGGAGGCACAGATAGTATAAACTACAAATTGTAACAATCAATACGTGCAATTTTCGGTTTCAATTAATTCCGGTCATATATCGTAAGGCCATTCGACAAAAACGATTTTTTATTTTGAGATTTTTTTGGTCCAATAAATAGAGGGTAACCTATTTATTCGGGATTTTTTGGTTTAGCGCACGTGACAGTCCCGTATTTCTTCGACTGGAAATTTATCCTTACACGGAAATTCGGGATTCTCTATAAGTTGTCACTCCATACTACTTCTACCTCTCCATTTTCACCGTTCTCTGATTTTCTTGAATATTTCCAGGGAAGCATTAATTTTTAGTCAACAACTGGACCGATAGGACTGCATGAAAAAATGAAAAATATGAGGACCAAGTGATAAGAAGATCCAGGGGCAACTACTAGTAGCTATTCCCAAAAAGAAAAAGGAGTATTGTTTAATATTTTTTAGATAATACCCTTCATATGTGTGATAATAATCAATTGCCATTACAATCCAATTGCGGGTTCACTATAAGATGGGAAAAATATAGATCAGGGACCCGATATAACAAAATACAGTGGTAGAAATATGGACAACGCGGGTAGAGAAGAAGATAAACTACTTGAAAAGGAGATAGAGAAAATCCAAACTATAGAAGCAGAAATAAAGAAAAAGAAAACTGAAATCAAAAAACTTCTTGTCAAAAAAGAAAAAAAGAGGGAAACTAGAGAGCAACTCAAAAAGAAAATCTATGACAGCATTGATAAAAACAATAGGACACAGCTGAGATTTATAGGATTCCTTAGGAAAAAGTTTCGCTCACAAACCAACGATGAGGTAAGGCTCCTGAAAGAGGATAAGGAAATTGATAGGAAAATTGCAGATAAAAGGAAATTAATAGATCAACTGCTGGAACAGACTCTGGAGTATAAGATAAAGGAATGCGATATAGCAATGCAATCTGTCAGAATGGCTATACTAATATGCAAATCGCCGGTGACCACGATAGTTAAAAAGGTAGCCACCGCTGCTGCGTCCGGAGGCTTTAAGGAAACTATAGGAAGATTGTTGCCTAATATCGTGACAAACTTCGTTGGAGATGTCATTATCAAAGGATTAGCTGACGTTGTTGAAAGTTTGCTATTGTCCGTTGTAACTGTGGTTGTCGGAGGAGTCAGTGGCGGAATTGCCAACGCTAAGAATGAGAATAAAAATAATAAAGTTTTTAGCACAAGAGATAAATTTTTCGGTTTCGTGAGGGGAATAGTGAGCGGTATAAAATCCGTTTTTAGGAGTATATTTATTATAAAAAGTACTGACAAGAATAGTGACAAACCCATCACTAGAAAGGAGAAAATTTTTGGCTTCCTGAAGAAAATCGGATATACCTTAAAATCCATTTTTTCAAAAGATGGCATCCAAAAAAATCTTAGTGAAGCAACTGACCGACTGACAGATGAAAGAAAAAAGCTAGAGAGAATGGCGAAAATCATTAATAGCAAAAAGAAAGCACAAAAAATCCGCAAAAACTCAAAATTAAATAGAACCATGGTTCAGAAGGAGCGAGAGAAAGTGTTTAAAGAAGAGCAGATAGAAGAAAATATAATCGACAGAGTGGGAACTCCAGACACAAAAAGATCGTCGAGCAGTGGAAAAAAACATAATAATCAAAAAACGGCCCTGAGTCCGGAGAGCGGACGGTCCCTAGCTAATAAGGTTCGACTAGTCTATTCACTTTCCGGTGCGGCAGGAGACCTCGAACAGAAAGAAAGGGAGCTGAACCAAAGTTCCACAGAAAAGTTTGGGGAACTGTCAAAAGAACTTGATAACAGCCTACATATGGAAGACAATTCAATAAAGAAATAGACTTTTCCCCGAATATATTTTTGGAGTTTTTATTTCTAGTTCAGTCAGTACGGTTGGGGCCACGTCGGCGAGCGTGCCTGAGTCTCTGAGCCTAGTAGTTTTGCCGATATCATCCCTAATCAATATGAAAGGAACATCATTGGTTGTATGAGCTGTGTGTGGCTGGTTTTTTTCTCTGTCAAACATTTTTTCGGCATTTCCATGGTCAGCGGTCACAAAAACCGTCCCTCCCACTTTTCTGGCGGCTCCAACCAAATTTTTCAGCTGTTGATCCACTGCCTCTACGGCCTTTATCGTGGCATCCATTTTTCCCGTGTGGCCAACCATGTCTGGATTTGCGAAGTTCACCACAATGAAACTATACTTTTCACTTTCTATAGCTTTTATCAGCTTTTCACCAACTTCGGCGCAGGACATCTCCGGTTTTAGATCGTAGGTGGCAACGGCAGGGGATTTGATGAGAATTCTATCCTCTCCTTCGAATTCTTTCTCCACTCCGCCATTGAAAAAGAATGTAACGTGGGCATATTTCTCTGTCTCTGCTATTCTTAGTTGCTTCAGTCCATTTTTAGATATAATTTCCCCAAGAGGTTCATACAACCTAGTTGTTGGGAAAACAGTTTCCAGGTAACTGCTATGTGTAGCTGAATATTCTGTAAACTGAGCCATTGAGGAGAATTTTATAGCTTTTTCCCTTCTAAAAAAGTTAAAATCCTTCTGTCCTAGAGCCTGAGATAACTCTCTAGCCCTGTCTGCCCTAAAGTTACAAAATATAAATGCATCCCCGTCCTTCATTCCATCATAGCTATTGACAACCGTTGGTTCCAAAAACTCATCAGTTATTCCATTTCCGTAGGACTTCTTCACCACATCCAGGGGATTAGCACCGTTAGAACCGAGAAACTCTCCGTTAACCACGACGTCATAAGCCTTTTTAACCCTGTCCCAGTTTTCATCACGGTCCATAGCGTAGTATCTACCACCTAACGTAGCTATTCTTATATTTTGAAACTCCCTGGTGCTGCCAATAAAACTCTCCAGATAGGTCAAAGCAGATTTCTGCGGAGTATCCCTGCCGTCCAGAAAAGCATGCACAAGAACATTGACACCTTCCTGGGCCGCAACCTTGGCCACAGCCACTATATGGTCTATGTGGGAGTGAACCCCTCCATCAGACAGCAAACCTAGAAGATGCAGACTACCACTGGACTCTTTTAGTTTTGATATTATGCTTTTCAACACATCATTGTCACCCAATTCTCCCCTGGAAACAATTCTGTTTATCCTCGGCAGATCCTGAAAAATAACTCTACCAGAGCCAATAGCCGTATGTCCAACCTCCGAATTACCCATTTGGCCGTCGGGAAGGCCTACATCTAGACCAGATGCCTTTAGCCTACAGCTAGGGTAGTCCCTCAGCAGAGAATTATAAAAGTTCACATCAGCCTTTGCTATTGCCGAATACTCTGTGTCATCCGTTAGTCCCCAGCCATCCAATATACACAGGATAACCTGTTTTTTCTTCTGCATGTCTATTAATCAAAACCTTTCACTCCACAAGGGTGATGCTACAGTCGAGGGTTTTATTTTCAAGCAGACAGAAATGGGGAGAGCTGCCATAGTTGCTACTTACTCTACTTTTTCACCTTCAAATTCAGGAAGATCTTGAGAACGGAGACACCTCCAACCTATCCGGAGGCCAAGTTCTATTTACCCTCGGTATATTCTCCGAGTGTAAGATTTTTTACCACTTTTGAAGGTATGAAATCTAGAATTGACACTCTATATTTTATTTTTGCACTGTTGAATGGCTTTATGTCATACTTGGCGTAGATATTTTTTGCGTCAACCATTGCGCTATTTATACTCTCTTCTATAGTCTTCCTATCCTTTTCGGGCAGGTCAGCAATAAGGTCAGAATAGTTATACTCGACAACTTGACCTATTTTTTTCCCGATAAGTTTTTTACCAATTTTGTCACTTTTGAAAATTTTCATAAAGAAACGGCTTTGCGGGTGGTCGGTGGTTGCCGTATCAAACACGGTTTCCATAGAATAGTACACAAAGTCACCCTCCTTAGCAATTCTAGATCTATTTATTTTTCCATCTCTGCGCCTCTGAGCATAGTCATCCTCCAGAATTTTTAGTTTTAGAAAAATGTTTGTTATGTTTTTGAACTTTTTTTCCACCGGAACTAGCTCCTTCCGAAGCTCCGGGTCTGGTCTGAGCTGCTTTTTAATTACTATCCCCGGCTTCTCCTCTTCAGGTATTTTTGTGGAACTGTCAATAGCATCAGAGATATTTGGTTTCCCAGTATCCTTCTTTATTTTTTTGCCTTTATTCCTCTCCTTCAGAGTACTTAAAATAGAACTCAGCTTCTGCCTATTTATAAATTTGAAATCATATTCCAAGTAGCTTCCGACAAAAATGCTCAGAGCTATCAACGCTAGAAGTACTCTGAAATACTTCTTACCGGAGAGGGTACTAATAAACCTGAAGAATTTATCCATATTATTTTACTCCAATTCGCCATTTAGTCTAATAATTTTGTCCAAAAGACATTTACCTTTGTTTCCGGTCTCATTCTCGGAATCCAATTTTTTAAGTTCCCTTAGACTCCGAAGCATCTCAATTCTAGCTGCCTTTCTGCCTTTTATCTGTTCCTCTCCATCTCCCTCGTAGTTATAGTTCAGATCCTTCATCAGCACCATTTTTACTATGACGTCAGGATTGGCAACCATGCCATTCGTATCGTTCTCCGAGTGAGCTATACTATCCACAAAATCCATACCATAGATTACCCTGCCCCAGACTGTATATTGGCCATCCAAATGTTCGAAGTATTTGCCTGTGACTATAAAAAACTGACTATTAGCACTATCTAGATCGTTGGCCCGGGCCATAGAGACCGTTCCTCTGATATGTTTCATATCATTTATCTCAGCCCGCATTTTTCCAAATTTACTCCCGCCCATGCCTGTTCCTGTAGGATCTCCGGTTTGGGCCATAAATCCTTTTATCACTCTGTGAAATTTGATGCCATCGTAGAAACCTTCTCGGACAAGCATACTTATCCTCTGTACATGACCAATTGCCTTGTCCGGAAACATTTCTACGATAACAATTCCACTCTTTAGCTCTATCAACAGAAGATTATTCAATTCTATATCATCGGGTATAACTCTTTCCTCTTCGCTGGATTCCTTTTTTACCAGAATTTCAGGAACTTGGTTGGTTTCCTGAGCTGTCACCGGGGGATTTTCTGAAGTCTGGACAGCGACGCTCGGAGTTCCGACAACTCCGAAGTCCAGAGATCTGGCCTCCTTCCCAATTGTTCCCTTGGCCATCAGAAAAGCCAGGGCACAAAAAATAACGCAGCTAGATAGTCTAGCCCTCTTTTTCACTGATGTCTTCATTTTTATTTTCCTCCATAATTTTAACTAATAGGGAAACAGAGTCCACTAGGACATTTTCCCCTCTGATCTCGTCTTTCCTTATCTCTTTTCCTTCTACTAGATCCTTTATCTCCTGCCCCGAAAGGGTTTCGTATTTTATAAGGGCCTCGGCCACTATAATCAGGCTATTTCTATTGTTCAAAACAATCTCTTCGGCAAACTTCTTACATTTCAGAATGAGGCTCTTTATCTCGCCCTCTATGGTGCTTAGGGTTTCGCCGGAAGCGGACTCCTTGCCGTAGCCATCCTCATCATCCACCTTTTTACCAAGATAAACTGGGCCGACAACGTCGCTCATGCCGTAGCGCAGCACCATATCTTTGGCAATATAGGTTGCGTTTTT
>JAIRWJ010000068.1 GCA_031269065.1 Rickettsiales bacterium | reverse complement strand
AACATCGAGTCTAGCGTAGTTCTTTATGCCCAGTGCTCTTGAAGCCTTTTCTACAGAAGTTTTTACCAGGTCCAGAAACTTGCTGTCAATAATATCCGTCGGAGGAGGTGTAATGTTAACACCTGTCCCGCCTTGAAATTTTTCCTCCACGGTCAAAATTTTGCTCTCGGCCACAGTTATGCTTGGGTTTAGCGAATGGTAGTTTCCGTCCTGTTCTAGGACACCCACCGTCAACTCCAACCAGCCGCCATTGTCGTGACGTACAATTTTGCTATCTCTGACGATTAACTCATCCACATCTATGAAATTTTCCAGCAAAAAGTCCTGCGAACTGTCACTTGGCATTTCCACTATACCAAGCTGGTATTTGAATGTACCCACGGGGATGAATGGGGCACCATCCCTCAGCAGATCCAGATAGTTTTTGAAGTCATCATCACTGCAGATTCTCACAACGCCAGCCGAGCTGCCATCCATGGCGGGTTTTAGTATGAAACTGGAGGCTCCAAGCCTATTTTTAGCACCTTCTAGAAAGTTTCTGTAGTCTTCCATAGAAAAATTATCGAAATCCCCTGGACGGAATTTTATCTTTGGCAAAGCCAGAAGAACATCATCTCTGAGGCTATCTATCACATTGCCGGTAGCCAGTTTATCCATGCATAGCCTAGAGGACTCCTGGTCAGAGCCGTTGTATAGAATTTCATTTCGGCTAAGTTGTTCCTGCAGAGTTCCATCTTCACCTACTCCTCCATGCAACCCAAGGAAAACAAAGGCACCTTCCTTCTTTGACATTTCCATAAATTCACTTAGAGAATATGTTATAGGAATATCTGGTCTAAATTCTCCTAAACCCAGTCTAGAGCGTGTAGTATCCAGAGGCATTGGACGAGTCATGTCACTGGATAATTTCGCATTAATTAGGTTCTCATATATTTCTTCTACAGTGTGGTTTAGAGCGTAGGAGTAAGGCAAGTACCAAATGTCTCCGTTCCTATCCAGCAGATAGGGGCTCGGGGAATATTTTTCTGACTTCAGTAGCTTAAGCCAGACATTTGTGCCACTCATAAGAGAAATCTGTCTTTCGGCGTTAGACCCGCCAAAAAGGACATTTACCTTCTTTTTGAGGCCTTTCTTCACAGCATGAACAGGATACGCTATTCCCTGACGGTTACAGGCAGAGGCTAGCAAATGTCTAATGAAATCGCCGTGGGTTATGCCAACCCTAGCCGACTGCTGGAAGGTAAAACTATTCTGCTCCATACCAGAAACAATATTAATATCTGAAAACCAGATTCTACCATCATTGAGCAACCAACCATCAACTCTAACTATATCATCCAGCTCCAGCAGGCTGAAAATATCCTCTGCATATCTCATTATTTTCTCCAACTCTTCCTCCCTAAATCTAGCTGGAGTGTAGAATCTTATCCTTTGGGTTGGAAGATATTTTCTCCGAAAATCAAAAATCTGATAATTTTCGTATTTCATCTCTATTTCAGTGGGCATCAGCGCAATAGGCCGCCTATCTCGGGAATTCTGAATAACAATTATCGTGAACTCACGACCAACACAGAATGGTTCTACTATAACAGGAGTATTGTTTTGTTCGAATAGCAGATTAACCTTTTCTAGAGCTTCCTTGTGGGAGTAGACACAGTACACTCCTAGGGAAGAACCTCCATTTGCCGGTTTCACAATGGCTTTTTTGAGTCTATTGAGCTCAAAAAACCTCTCCAGAATTGTTCTGTTTCCCTCCACATTTTCACTAAAGGAGATAAATGGAAATGTATAAAAACCATTCCGGCTAAGAATCGTGGAGGCCTCTATCTTATCAAAACCAGATCTACAGGCCTTGCTGCTGCAGCCTAGGAACGGTATATGGTTTTTTTCCAGTAGCTGTTGGATCCCCCCGTCCTCTCCGTAGTATCCGTGGATAACCGGGAAAACCATGTCAACTTCCCTGAGCCTGTTGAGAAATTCACCCTCCGAAAGACCCCCGTCGCCGGAACTGGACAGTTTAAAGTCAAAGTCTGAGGGAGTATTTGAATATAGTTGCTTTTCATCTATGCTGAAAAATTTTAAATTCCGATTAACATAAAATATTCTAATTTTTATGTTCTCATCCTCCAGATGATCTACCACCGATCTTGCCGAATTAAGAGAAATGCCCCTCTCTGGAGATGGTCCTCCACACAGGATGGCAACAATGAAGTCCTTAGTTTTTTTAATTATTCTGGTATTTTCTTCCGGTCTAGTGCTGATTCCCAATTTGACTCCCTTCTAAGGTCATAAATAAGTCTCTTTAGGATGTTCTACGGTTTTTTAAAGTCAACGTGGACCCCAGCGGCTGCTAATCTAGTCGAAATCCGCTACCCGATAGCCACTCAGCCGAAGTTGCTCCTGGGCTTCTTTTTTGCACTCCTCGAGCCCTCTGGCCGAGAGGGCTTCACAGCGAATAGTCATATGCGGTCCGGTACTGGAATTTCGACAGAGCCACCAACCATCGGCTTTGTTCACCCGGACGCCCTCTACAGAACAAATTTCTCTGCCCTGTTTTTTAATTCTCCGAGCTATGTCTTCGGGTACGATAAATTTATCGATGTCATTGGATTCTATCTTTATTTTCTTTGTAGAGAAGGTTTTTGGGAAACCCTTCCTCATATCCGAAAGCGTCTCCTCACTATTGGCTAGAATATTTATTAGTTTCACAGACGCATAGAGAGCATCATCATAGTTGTGGTTTTCTCCGAAAAATATGTGACCACTGGTTTCGCCAGCTAGCCCTATACTATCGGACTTCATCTTGGCTTTTTGTATTGAATGGCCTGGCTTCCACATGACAGGTATTCCTCCACGCTTGGCGATATCATTATAGAGAACTAGACTGGAAGAAACCTCCGACATGACCTTTTCACCTGGATTGTGTTTCAGATAGTCTCTAGCAAAAATGCATAGTAGCTGGTCGCCATAGAGCATAGACCCTTCGCCATCGACAACACCAATTCGATCTCCGTCGCCGTCAAAGGCTATTCCAAGATCACACCCATTTCTAACAACAGCCTCGGAGAGCATTACCATATTTTCCGGTTCCTCCGGATTTGGATGATGGTTTGGAAAATTCGGATCCACCTTATCACATATGGTGATATTTTCATTGGACAGTCTCTCCAGAAAATCACCAAGAATTGCTGCCACCGTGGCATTTCCTGGATCCCAGCATATTTTTAGCTTTTTTCCCTGATTCTTATCTAGAATACTGAGCAGGAATTCCAGATATTGTTCCCTTATATCCACATCGCTAACCCCACCAACTGCCGTGGCCTTGAAAAAATCGCCATTTCTGGCTATTGTCCCCAGTTTTTTTATGTCGTCACCCCATATAGGGTCTTCGTCGGTTAACATTTTGAAACCATTATACTCCGGCGGATTATGCGAGGCGGTCACTATAAGACCAGCATCTATCTGGAGCCTCTGGATTGCAAAGTAAACCATCGGAGTGGGAGCTAGGCCTATCCGCACAATGTCCAGGTTACACTCCAACAGACCCCTGATAGCTTCTTCGGAATACAATTTTGAGGTTTTCCGGACATCATAGCCAACAACACAGGACCTCTTCGAAAGCCCCTGAAGGAGCGTACCATAGCTTTTTCCCACAAAATAGGCATCCACCTCGTTCAAATCCCTATCCACAACGCCTCTCAGATCATATTGTTTTAGTATGGATTCATTAAATACATGGCTATACACTTCAGAAACTCCAAAAGTTTATATGTTAATTATATATTTATTTCCGACAAATCGTCTATGTTTCTGTCTACGCCCATGACTACCATGCCACTTCTTGAGATCTCGATCTGCTTGCAGAGGCCGACTAGTTTTTTAACAAAATTATTGACGTTTTCCTCACTGTCTTCCATAGCAAAAATAGTTGTTTTCTCGTTGATAAACACTGTTTTGCCACCGAAATCTGTGACCAGATTTGTTACTCCGGGTAGTTTGGAATTATCAGATAGGATCTTAACTAGACATAATTCCTTCTCTATATATTCGCCATTTGTTTGAAAGTTCACCAGTTTTAGAATTGTCTCTATTTCTAGTAGTTTTTTGCAGACCTCATCAACGCTTTTTCTATCTCCTTCGATGTAGGCGATAATCTTTTGGATCTTATCATCCTTATCGGCGGCTGACAGAGTTAGACGTGATATGTTTAGGTTATTGTCATTGCAGAAGTTGGCCACAACAGCCAGCTGTCCCTTTATATTTGGGATTAGCACCGTTATCAAACTTTTTTCCAATTCTTTTGCCATATATACACCAATATATGTGTTATGTGGTAAGAATATACAACGATATTTTAAAATTTCAATTACTTTTAGTTTTTGTAATTTTCTCCTTTTCCTGGCTCCTAGGAAGGAAATGGATTTAATAATTTTCTCCGATAACTTACAGATCGTCTTCCAGCATTTCTATTATTTTTTCCTTTTCAATTTTGAATCCAGATTCTATAAAAATACTTCTAGCCCTTTGCAGAAGCTTTCCATATTCTCTTCTGTTTTCATAGCCGTGTTTCTCCAGATCATTTGCGGTCACAGAAAACTCTGGGATCTTAGCTTCTGATAGAAAATCAAGATGACTAGGGTAGTTCCCGGCAAAATTGTTGCAAATATAGACCATGACTATGGCTTTTACTATGTTCCGGTTACCAAGTTTGAATAGGAGCTTCTCTATTTCGAGATGGTCCAGACATTCGGGAATATTCTCCAAAATCATATTCAAATAAATTTTTTCTCTTTTTTGCAGTTCCAAATTGAATTTAACTACATTTCTACTGGCAATAAGTGCAAGTACTAACAGATAGCCGTATTCAAAATTCAGATAGTTCTTTAGTGAACAAAATATTTCTAGACCAGAAAAATCTAGCTTGCCTCCGTAGTCAAATATCTTCTCTAGGATTCCGCATTGCTCCATAATCTTCAAAGCTTTTAGAGGATAGTTGCACTCCAGAAGTTTTCTCATCTCTACGCTGATTCTTTCCTTTGACAGCCTTTCTATTTTGTCTCTATGTTTCCTACAGGCTGCCAGAGCTCTATAGTCCACGGAATAACAGTGACTCGAGTAGAATCTAAAGAGTCTAAGTATACGCAAATGATCCTCAAGAATTCTCTCCTCAGGGTCCCCTATAAATTTTAGGAGCCCCTTTTTAAGATCCACAATTCCACCGAAATAGTCGTACACTAGGCGATTGGAGTCACAGTAAAGGGCATTGAATGTAAAATCCCGGCGTCTGGCATCTTCTTCATAATTATCGGTGAATTCAACTGCCGTGTGTCTGCCATCTGGTCTGACATCTTTTCTGAGACTGGTGATTTCAAATGTTTTGCCATTAAGTATAGCTGTAACAGTCCCAAACCTTTTTGCCAGGTCCAAGTGCTCCACGCCGTTCTCATCTAGAATCGAAATCAGCTGGTCTGGTCTGTATTTGGTCGCCAGATCGTAGTCTCCTATTCTTCTGCCAGCTATAAAATCTCTGACACAGCCACCAACCAGTCTAATTTCATCTCTGTGGCCCGAGAGTATTCCAAAGAGATATTTCAGTTCTTCTGTGAAAATATTTTCGTCCAGCTGCATCCGCTAATGATCCTATGTGGTGTCAGCCAAGTGTGCAGCAGATATTTCTCCATTGCAAGAAAATTATAAATGATACACACAGTTTGTACTGAACAAAATTTATAAGGTGCTCAATTTAGCTAGAAATTGTGGAAACAAATATCTCAGAAAAGCTATTGATGGAATAGGATTGGGAGAAAACAGTCACCTATTTCCATTTGACAAAATTTTGTTGAAGAATATGGTTTTTCCGGGAATTATTATCACCTTTAGATGCAGGAACTACTGAATAGTTTGAATAGTGACCAACTAGAGGCTGTCCTATACAACGATGGTCCTCTGCTGCTTTTGGCCGGGGCTGGCACCGGTAAAACCAGAGTTTTGACATCAAAGATAGCCTATTTGCTGGAAAATAACTTTGCTCAGGCTCAGAATCTGCTAGCCGTGACATTTACAAACAGAGCAGCAGATGAGGTTAAAAAACGTGTCGCCAGCATGGTCAGCGGAAACACTTCGGGAATGTGGATTGGAACCTTCCACTCGGTTTCAGCCAGAATCCTCAGAGAACATGGTGATCGCCTAGGTCTAAACAGGGACTTCGCTATAGTTGATAACTCGGAACAGATTTCTCTGATAAGGAGGATAATGCAGGATTTTGATGTAGATTCTCGGGATTGCAGTCCTAAATATTATTCGGAAATGATAGGAAGAATCAAGAATGGAAGGCCTGGGACAGATAATTCCCTCTATCGGCTAGCCGAAATCTGTGAGGTCTATAATTCCAAATTGAAACAGAACAACGGCTGCGACTTCAATGACCTTCTGCTAAATGTGCTGAAGCTTCTGACAGACTGCGACGATATTCGGAAACATTACAATGAAACTCTGAACTATTTACTGGTAGATGAGTATCAGGACACAAACGCAGTACAGCGTCAATGGCTAAAACTCATATCGGGTGTGGAAAAAAATGAGTATGTCAAGTTGACCTGTGTGGGTGATGATGATCAGTCTATCTATGGCTGGAGAGGGGCAGATATAAACAATATGCTCCAATTTGTAGACGACTACAGCAGAGCTAAGGTGCTAAAGCTGGAGAGAAACTACAGATCAACCCAGAATATACTGAACGCAGCTTCGGCGCTGATAGCCCATAACAGGTATAGACACAGCAAAACCCTCTACGCAGGCAAGGACGGCTCTAACGACAGGGTACGGGTCAATAGATGCAATGACATGAAGCAGGAAGCTATAGTCATGGTCAAAGAGATAAAAAAACTAAAGGATAGTGGCTCCATCGACAGCTATGGAGAAGTTGGTATACTCATCAGGGCCAGCTACCAGACGAGAATCATGGAGGATGTCTTTCTAAGGTTCCAGCTACCATATAAAATAGTTGGCGGGACAAAATTCTTCGAAAGAAGAGAAATTAAGGAGTGTCTGGCCTATCTGCGTCTTGTTAATAATCTGAATGATTCTCTAGCCTTTGAAAGAGTTATTAATTCACCCAAAAGAGGTGTGGGACCGGCAACAATCTCTAAATTGAGGGACTACGCTATCTACAACGGCGTAAATCGTCTGGTAGCCCTTTCGAACCTTTGCTCCAACGGAACAATAGCGGGCAAAACCCGAGACAAGGTTCTAGACTTCGCCAATAGCATTATCAGATGGCACAACGAAATTGGATCAATAGTACCAAAAATTTTGATGCAAAACATTTTGAGGAGAACCAGGCTAAGGGAATCTTTCGATCTGGATTCGGATATAGAATCTCGGACAAAGCTAGAGAATATAGATGAATTGGTGGATACCCTAGGGGATTTTTCAACGGTAGATAGCTTTCTGGAATATACCAGTCTTATGAGTCGCAGCGAAGAGGATGACTTTTCCCTGGAGGCAGTTAATGTCATGACCATGCATGCCGCCAAAGGTTTAGAGTTCAGAGCAGTATTCCTTCCAAACTGGCAGGAGGGTATATTCCCGAGCCCTAGGTCTCTGGAGGAGCCCGGCGGTCTGGAGGAGGAGCGGAGGCTAGCCTACGTTGCTCTGACCAGAGCCAGGAAAAGGCTATATATCAGTCATTCCCTGTTCAAGTACGAAAATAGGGAAATAATTGCTATGGAGAAATCTAGATTCATAGACGAACTGCCAAATGATAGTCTGGACCTAGTGAGCTGCGAACTTGATAGTCAATACTACAGTGACTACTACGCCCGGAACGACTATACGAATAAAAATTATACAAATGGTGGCACCAACCCAACCAGAGCCGAACGGTTTTCCGAATATGAATATGATTCTCCATTATACCTTCCAGAGTGAATTGTGAAAAAAGACCTACTATTCGATTTAGATAGAACCATTGCAGATACGAATGTTGTCCCGGGAAAAGTAATATGGAAAATATTGTTGGTTGTTGAGAAAATGCTATTCCTTCACCGGGCTAATGCCAGATGTTAAAACTAGCGAGGGAGGGTATTTTTTGCATCAGGAATATGTATACTGGATAAAATCTTGTCAGCGACCGCAACATAATAACTGAAAATATTAACGATCTGGAAAATTTACTAGTTCCGGACCAAGCCATTCTATAAATATTCCATCGCAATAGAGCTAGGCTATTGGCCGACTATGACCTGAGGATGAAATCGCACACCTACGGTCTGGAAAATAAAATATAATATTCAAAATGAATTTTTAGACCTAGATTTTTTATTTTGGCACTCTATGCTGACTGCGATAACTGCATTTTGAGGCGGTTCTTTTAAATTTTAATAAACTCAAAAGGTTAGAGATGGCCAGTATTGCAAAGGAGACAAAGAAGAAATTGATAGACAGGTTTGCTGTTGGCGATAATGACACGGGGTCTGTGGAGGTCCAGTGTGCAATTATAACCGAAAGAATAAAGAATCTGACAGAACATGCAAAAACCCACAAAAAGGATTTCTCTTCCCGGAACGGGTTAATGGTTTTGGTTGCTCGGAAGAAGAGATTACTCAAGTATTTACAGAGGCAATCACCGGAAAGACGTAGGAAGCTAGTGGAGATCCTGGATTCCAGGGGGGCAAAGCGGGGACGCCTAAATACTGAAACAACTGGGTCTGAACCACGCGAAGGTACAGTATAAAAACAATTAGGAAGTTGGATATGTTTAATATTATAAAAAAGAAAATTAGCTGGGGTGGTGTTTCGTTGAGCCTAGAAACCGGCAAAATGGGCAGACAGGCGAGTAGCGTTGTAGCTAGAGCTGGTGACACCATTGTTATGGCTAATGTAACTATAGCGACCAAGGAAACCACGGGTATAGATTTTGTACCCCTGACGATTTCCTACATAGAAAGGTTCTACGCAGCCGGGCAGATACCCCCGGGTTTTATAAAGAGAGAAACCAAGCCAAGTGAGCGAGAAGTTCTGATTTCTAGGCTGATAGACAGACCTATAAGGCCACTCTTTCCAACAGACTATAGGTATGAAACAAATATATTTTGTACCTTGCTTTCCTGTGACGAAAGGTTTCCAGTGGAGGTTCTTGCCAGCACAGCTGCCTCCGCGGCACTGACTTTGTCAAAAGCTGCATTCAATGGGCCAACGGCTGCCGTTAGAGTAGGTTACCGGGATGGTGAATTTATTCTAAATCCACCAAAACCATTTGAGAACAATGGGAGACTGGATTTGGTAGTGGCCGGCACAGAGGATTCTGTGCTTATGGTGGAATCAGAGGTAAAGGAGCTTTCAGAAGCTGAGATGTTACTGGCAATCCAATTTGCCCACAATTCTCTAAAACCAATAGTTGCTATGATAAATGAGCTTGCATCGGAGTTCACTGTGGAAAAACTCAGCATGTCCAATAAAGATAATCCCGGACTGGAAAGAGAGATTGATAGTTTTGCTAAAGAAGATGTGGTCCAAGCCTTCCGAATTGTAGACAAACAGGAAAGAGTGGCCGCTCTGCAGACTGTAAAGGACAGACTGGTTGAGAAATTCGTTCCCGATGGTTCCAGTGAAACTCTGCAGAATGGTGTGGATTCAATATTTAAACACCTGCAGAAGGATGTTGTGCGGCAGAAACTATTAACCTCCGGAAAACGCATTGATGGTAGAGACAAGGACCAGGTCAGGCCTATAGAGGTGGAGGTGGATATTCTACCCAGGTCCGTTGTACACGGTTCAGCTCTCTTCACCCGAGGAGAAACGCAATCGCTCTGCGTCCTTACTCTGGGTTCCAGCTATGACGAGCAGATTGTCGACGGTGTGGGAATGGATTTGTTTAGAGAGACGTTCATGCTGCACTACAATTTTCCTCCCTATTCGGTAGGTGAATGTGGCAAGCTTGGTTCTCCTGGAAGGAGAGAGATCGGCCATGGTAAACTGGCCTGGAGAGCATTGAATAACATAAGAGCCTCTAACGGCGAGTTTCCCTATACGATCCGTCTCGTATCCGAAATAACTGAATCCAACGGCTCCTCCTCTATGGCTACCGTATGTGCCAGTTCCATGGCTCTTATGGCCGGAGGAGTACCCATGAAGGCCCCTGTGGCCGGCATAGCCATGGGTCTGGTCAAAGAAGGGGACAGGTTTGTGGTGCTTACGGATATAATGGGTGACGAGGATTTTCTCGGAGATATGGATTTCAAAGTGGCAGGCACCAGAGATTCCATCACCGCACTGCAGATGGATATAAAGTGCAGAGGTGTGACCATAGAGATCATGAGAGTAGCTCTGGAGCAAGCAAAGGTCGGTAGACTCCATATTTTAGAGCGAATGCTCGGAGCTATAGGTGAATCTAGGAAGGAGCTAGCCGAATCAGCGCCAAGAATGAGCGTCCTAAAGGTCCCAGTGGATAAAATCAAGGATGTCATCGGAAGTCAGGGCAAGAACATCAAAAATATAACCGAAACCACCAAGACCACCATAGATATTAAAGACGATGGCACCATCAGAATATTGGCCTCATCCAGCGATAATGCCAACGAGGCTATAAGGATGATAGAGAGTCTAACATTCGAGCCTGAGGTTGGCAAGATCTACACCGGCAAAGTTGTTAAAATTCTTGATGTAGGCGCATTTGTCCAGTTACCCAATAATGTAGATGGCTTCGTCCACATAAGTGAACTGGCAGACTACCGAGTGGCCTTTGTTGACGATATTCTGACGGAAAACAGAGACATAAAGGTGAAAGTTCTTGGGTTCGATAAGAAAGGAAAGCCCAAGCTAAGCTATAAGGATGTGGACCAGAAAACCGGAACTGATCTAGGTACTACTACCCATAAAGCTAAAAGATAGAATTGTTTTATTCCGGTTAGTCTCTGGCAACTTATGGGAATTTTTGCTACGGCCTTCCTAGAATGAAAGTCTGGGAAGCGGGTGTATAGTTGGGATATTTATTTACGCAAAAGTTAATTTGGGATGCGTAGCCAAGCTGCTCACTGTCTTAGGAATAGCAAGGAAAACAGCAGATAGCACTGGTTTTTCTCACAAAATCAAGGTCTTTCTGGTATAAATTCATAATTATTTGCTTTTGCTAGTTACAGAAGACGCCGCTTTCCTATAAATTTCTTTAAGTATTTTTCCAGATTTTGCATATCCAAAGGACTCTTCGAATAATTTTCTATGTTCACCTGTTAAGAGTTCCCCGGTTTGCCTACCACTAGGATCCTCCATACCAAAATTGGCCAGTAGAGTTTGGGCTTTTTCTTCTTGTTTACCAAATGCAACTACCCTATTACTCTTGACTTCTATCATAGCCGGTAAATCTATTAACTCAATACTACATTTAGGGTCATTTTTCACATATTCCAGAAGACCCCCAAACATACCAACGTCCTTGCCCACGTACTCGCTCATTCTAAGAATATCAAAATTTTCGCCCTGTTCTTTGTTAAGTTTGAGAGTCATTGTCACGCCATTTTTCTTAAATGTAAGAGTTCTTCCATTTGTATTTTTTTCATCCTTAAAATTTTGAAAACTAATGCTGTTGTTATAATTTTTAACAGCCTTCTTGTAGGAATCTGAAAGTTCATTCCAGTCGACCCCTCTGGCACCATCGGCAGCATGAACAGCTATTTTTTCTACCTCGATGGTTTCATCATTATTCTTATTATCTTTTTTACCTTTATTACTTATAGCCGTGAATCTAGCCCTCTCTGCTTCAGCGAGCGTTCTGCAGAGGGTGTTATCATTTTTGAAGTGTTCTTTCCCTTTTTCCTCTTCTAGTTCTTTTATCAAGACCTCCTCTACTTTCTCCTCCGCCTCTTTAATGTGATCTGCAAAATCCTTGTCAAAGTCTCTGCTCTCTGTCTGCTCCTGTTCCTGTTCCTCTTCTTCCTTGTTACCGGTTTCTTCTTTTTTCTTTTTTCTTTTCTTACCATTTCCCTTTTTACTGTCTTTACTATTATCATACGGTTCTCCCAATTCTCCTTCTTCCTTTTCCTCTTCCTCCTCTTCTTCCTCTTCTTCTACTTCTTCATCCTTTTTATTATACTCCTTTCTGGCCAAACACATGGCTATCTGAGTCAGACCATTATATATTTCACCACGCCTAGCAGGAGAATCTGCGCCGTCGGATTCGTATCCGTTGCCAATCTCTCCCAGTGCTTTTTCTAATCTACTGATATCTTTTTTCTGGACTCCTTTACGCTCGCCCTCAAGTTTTTTGAGTTTCTCTAGAATATCATCTTTCTTGCTAGCATCCATTAGATCGTCCACAAGCCCATTCTGGATGCTAAAAATTCCATCTTTACCAGCATATCTTTTGGCATTTTCTTCGGGTTCATTACTTTCCGCTATATCTCTGTATAAATTCTTAAGGTTGTCTAATTTTTGTTTTACTAAATCCACAGGTCTTCCGCCAATACGCATTTCTTCTACTTCTTCCTCCGTATTTTCTGCTTCTGAGTTGTCGTTTCCATTGGGATGATTACCGAAGTTTTCTTCCTCATTTTCTCCATCCTCTTCGTTTACTTTTTCTTCTTCATTGTCTTCAGTACTTTTATCATTTTCATCTAGGTCACTTGAGCTATCACTAGAGTTGCTACTTTCATCACTTGAGCTACCGCTGCTATTACTTGTCGTATCTTCTTCTCCTTCCCCCCCTCCTGTTTTTACTCCTTTTTTAATTGATGTTCTCATTGTCGATTTTCCCCTTTTCGCTCCTTTTTCTTCTGGACTCAGAGTTTCTTTTTCTTCCTCCTCTTCTTCAGCCAATTCTTTCTTCTCCCTCTCTAATTCCCTTTTATTTTCTCTCCTTGGCTTCTTTATCGCATCTAGACTTTCATTGGAATCTTCAACTTCAGTTGAGTTATTATCCGAATTATGGTTCGGTTCTTCTTCCTTTTCTCCTTCTTCTGGCTTTTCTTCAGTTGCTTCCTCCTCTCCCTCTTCTCCCTCAGAAGGTTTTTCTTCTTCTATTTCTCCTTCTTCTATTTCTCCTTCTTCTTCTCCCTCTCCGGGTATGGTCGATTTTTCTTCTGGCCCTTCCTCTTCAGCTATTTTTCCTCCTCCTTCTCCTTCTTTTCCCTCTTCTGGCTTTTCTT
>JAIRWJ010000032.1 GCA_031269065.1 Rickettsiales bacterium | reverse complement strand
ACAACAATTGTGTTTTATGGATTCTGCTGGAGTGTGTCCTCCTATGCCATTCACTAGAGATCCACCCATAAAGACTATCCCGCAGAGATCAAAAAATGTCCCGAGGTCACCATATCTGTCATGAATAAAGAATTCAATATCCCTTGCTAGTCCCTGGATCTGGCTTGTTGTAATATGTTTTATGCCAGCAACATCCAGCAATCCTGCCACTTTGCTAGTTCTTTCGATATATCTAACTACAAGAAACGTTATAAGGTCTGGATGGAGCTTTTTGAGTGCTCTGTGCACCTCTATCACTATCTCCTCTTCTCCATCGTGAGTGCAATTGGCAATCCATCTCTTTCTATTACCAACTTCTCTGAGAAGCTTGTCATATAGAGATGCGTCAACCGCACTTTTTCCAACAAAAAACTTAATATTTCCTAGAAATTGGACGTTCTGTACTCCGAGAGTAAGGAATTTCTTATAGTCGCTTTTGGACTGGGCAAGGCATAGGTCTATATTTCTAAATACTCTCTCCTTCAGGCCCCTGAATCTATACCAAAATCTAAATGACTTCCGGGACAGCTTTCCATTCAAAGTTACTATAGGACAATAGCGCCGAGTCATTGTGAATATGTTTGGCCAGAATTCAGATTCTACATTGACCAGCAGATCCGGTTTCCAATGCCTCAAAAAACGTCTGACAGAGAAGAAAAAGTCTAGAGGTGCATATTGATGAATAATTCTTTCTGGAAAATTTAAGGTTTCCTTTTTTTTCAGAGCAGTCATGGCCCCTGTTTGGCTTGTGGTGGTTATCAGAATATTATGCTCATTTTTCTGGTTTATTCTGCTGATTATTGTCCAGGCGGAGTTTAGCTCGCCCATACTCACAGCATTAAACCAGATAAGCTTGCCCTGAGGTCTATGACGTCTGGTCACTCCAAAGCGCTCGAGGAATCTCTTTTTATCTTCAAGACCCCTTATCATCCTTATCATAAGATATACAAATATGAAAGGTGAAAGAAATGGAGCTAAAAGTCTATAGAGCAGCAGCATGGCCCAAAATATTATTTTTGATTAATTCTGATAACCTTTCCAGTTCGTTCAGCGATCTGTTGTCCTGAAATTCTTCTATGGGACCGCTATTTGGGCTAATTTTTTTGGCCAATCCCGCTTCCTCTAGGCTTTTGCAGAATCTTTCCTGCTTAAGGCCGGCAAATTCCTCCGGCACGTAGAGTATATAGGTTGGCCTACCCATTGTGGCAACCTCTGAAACCATGGATATAGAATCCCCAGTTATAAAGACCGCACTACTTTTTTCTACAAATAGATAATAGGGATTTGGTACACAGCTATTTTCTGCCCACTCATATATATAGTGGTCGCAATCTAGAGATTTTCTGGTTTCCTCTAGGCAAGCGGCACCTGTCCTTCGACTACTGCTTACAAGCAGAGTGCCTTTTTTTTTGGCCACATAGGCGGAAACTTTTCTAACCATAGAGCCAAGTTTCAGTGGATCCATTTTACGCTGTCTGACGTTCCCACCAATCATCAATGAAAAAAATGGAGTTCTTGCATTCTCCAGTTTTTTATTCCAATAGTCTCTGACTGAGTCGGCCACCGAAATTCTTGGGTCACAGAGGGAGCCATTTATATAGACCACATTGTCCCGATTCCGACGAAAATTGATCTTGTCATGCAATGGCAGAATAACGAAGTCAAAACTTTTGAAATCGTAGTTTGGGTCCAGAATAGCAATTAGCCAAACCTTTTTGTTGAATTTTGACTCAAAATGCTTTCTCAGAAAAATTCCGATGCCCGCAAGTCTTCTTCCTCCAAATATTATGATATCTGGTGCCTCTTGGCCAGACAGCAAATTACTGCTTTCTTTAAAATTAACACCAATTCTATAGGGTTTGATAATATTTGGCAAATGTATGAATGGGTTATACACTATATTTTTTATGGTCACAGAACCGCCCAACGCTCTTGCCAGAGCTTTGGCCTGTTTGCTGCTTCCCACTTTATCATCTTCCAGAGACCAGATTTTCAAGAATCATTGAATTTTGATTTATATAGAATACTACCTAGAATGTTTATTAAGTCAATTTTTTTCTAATCCGTAGCCAATGTTGAGTCGGTTAAACAAAAGCAAAATCTTATCTCTAGGTAAGAAATCGGTGGAGACCGAGATGGAGGGCCTAAAAACAATAGTCGACCAATCCATTGATGATAGATTTGTTAGTTTAGTGAATGTAATACTTAATACCAAAGGGAGAATTTTTCTCAGTGCTATTGGCAAACCAAGCTACATAGCTCGGAAAGCTGCGGCCTCTCTAGCTTCCACCGGAACACCATCTTTTTTTATACACCCGGCTGAAGCTAGCCATGGTGATTTGGGGATGATAACAAAAAAGGATGTTGTTATTCTGCTTTCAAATTCTGGGGGTTCCACAGAGCTGAACGATATTGTAGCCTACTGTAAAAGTTTTGGCATAGAGCTCATATGCATCACCCGGCGGCAGGACTCATTTCTGGCCAAATCAGCAGATATAGCTATAATTCTCCAGAATATGCCCCAGACGAATGCCATAAACTCCC
>JAIRWJ010000062.1 GCA_031269065.1 Rickettsiales bacterium | reverse complement strand
CTCCATGCTCAACCGGGCTCATGGTTCCGGGATCAACATTTAGATATGGATCGAGTTTGCGCAGCCTTACTCTAAAACCTCTAGCCTGTAGCAGGGCTCCCATGGTCGCAGAAGCTATACCCTTCCCCAGAGAGGAAACAACTCCCCCCGTTATAAATATGTATTTTGTCATTTTCCGTGTAAGTTTCCGTCATGATAAAAACGGTAAATAATTTTACAATAACTTTTCGAATAGCTTTATCGATCTCAGCGCCTATATGGGGCGCAAAAAGGAGTTTCTCTGTTAATTTTCTGGACTCTGGAGAGATTTGGACAAAAAAGCGGATTCGAAAAAATTCTACAGAAAACCATCGCTCTGCATAAAATCATCGCAATTCCGTATTTTAACTCCACACCTTCTCTCCCAGAACACGGGAGAGAAGGTGTGTTAACTAATCCTCAGGAGAAAATACCTAATCCGGCTATAGCATTCCGAAACTAGTGATAGTTCATTTTTCAGGACCTTTTTCGTCTTGCCCTTGCCAATAATTCTTTCAAACTCTTTGTCATTTTCCAGTATTTTTTATTACCGGGCAGTTTAAATTGTCACAACGACTGGGCACAATTTCATCATCCGGTATCTCAGAAGATTCATCATCAATATTTCCCCGTAGCATCTCCAGATATTCGACTAGTAATTTACCATTACTGTCACACTTTGGTTTTTCAGATAACCTTTGTCTCATTAGCTCGTTCCCATATTTGTTAAAGACCATGTAACTTGCATGACCATTTCTACTATTTATAGATATCATTTTTTCATCATGCAGTCATCTGTAAATTATCCCTCGTAGACATCGCCATTTGCAAAGACGAGTCTTCCAAGTCCGTGGTATAACTCATTTCTGAAATTTCCTCCATAGTCATTACCGTTTTTATGCATCACTCCATAACCATAGGAATAAGATATGTCCGTAGAATTGTACTAATGTACTCATTAAAAGCATCCTATTCTTCTTATATTCGGATTCACCACTATCCATAAGGACACTAGGGGTTTCATTTTTTCCCATATATTTTTCTCCATATGGCAATATACACTAGCAATATTCTACATTAAGCTAAATATCATTCAAATTTCTAGGTAGAGTGTATTTAATTCCACAACACTCCTAGCACAGAAAATCCCAAATTGTGGATGGATATTGGTCTTCGACATTAATTTTTTTTGACTACTTTATGAGCTATAAATCTAAAATATCCAATCGTATGTTTAGCCACAGACTTTGTAACTTTAAATAGAGCTACTCTGGTAGCGTAGGCGCCTCCATTACATATGGCTCCGCGGACAAATCTCCAGGATGTCATTTCCACGGTATGTAACTTGGTTTTGTCCTTTTCGAGTACATCAAGTTTATTGGAAGCTGGCAGAAGATTACTTATGACATTGTATGCGGCGCCTTCCACTGCTCCTCCTATGATTCCCGCGGTTAGTTTTCTTGCTCCCAGTGAGGTTGGTTTGCCCATACCTTCTAGGATATAGCCCATTGCTGTTGCTCCTATAGAGGCGGCGGCACCTGGAACAGCTCCATCTATGATCCAGTCGTCAATTTTTCCTAGCACTAGAGTGGAATTTCCAAATTTTCTACCTAGCCGGGTATCGCTAATAGCTGAAAAGTTTCCAACCATTTCGGTCAAATTTCCAATTTTCCCGCCAATCCATGTACCATCAACCCTTGGCGCCAAAATACTCGTCCCAATAAAAGTACCACCTCCTATTGCTTCCACAAATGCACTACCTATATCTAGATTATTTAATAATCCATTATTATTAGTAGATCCTGTTTTTCCAGTACTAGGTTCTACAGCATACACTAACGCGCTCGATAGGAGATAGCCAACCAATCCGGCAGTTGCTCCATTATGCGTCCCTCTCAGCAATTTGGTCGCTTCAGTATCGTTTTCTGTATCATCCTCTTTTTTTGACAGAGACCACATAGTTACACTAAATGCACCACCACTAGCTGCCTTCCGGAAGGTCTCCTTCGCTATCTCGCTGTTGGCTATCTTGTTGATTAGATTCGCACAACTGATTTCTGCACAAAATGTCAGGCTAAAAATTATCAGTAACACATTTCCACAGTATTTTTTCATATTTTCCCAAATAGTTCATAACTACAATATTATATCACAAAACAATTTACTATTCAACATACCACAGAATAGTGTACAAGTTCACAGCATCTGAGACAAATTATTAGTTGAAACTAGTCCAAAGACTAAGCAGAGTCTATTAGTTAGTCAGAAAGGTATTGGCGTTATAACAGCCAGTACTCTTCTGGTATTTCTTCCGAAACTGGGTACTCTGAGTAGAAACAAGATGGCAGTCCTGGCAGGTTGTGCTCCTATTCCTAGGGACAATGGAACTTTGAAGGACTGCAGAAGTACAAAGACTAGTGACAGAGGACTAGTTGGAAATCTAGTTAAGATAAAAACAGTATTTTCTATGGATGCTACCAGAAACTTCTGTCCAAAGGCAAAAGGAAGATAATAGCTCTAGCTGCCGTCATGAGAAAATTTGATTTATATTATAAACATCACCAGCTAGATCCACCCCCGACCAGTTTGCCATCTATGGGAATGCGCAGCCTAAGCCTGTTACCAGCCACTTTCCTTTTTATATTCTTCGTGATGGCTGAGGTTTTTGGAATAATGAGGACCCGAAAGAAATTACTTTTTCGTCTCTTTCCGGTTTTCAGTGTCAGGACGGAATCGTGCAGCAGAGTACTAACGTCGTTGGCTCTAAAGCCATTGGGGAGGCTAATTTCGACCACATACTCTCCATCTCCCTCTCTATAGTTTGTCAGAACGCTAAATTCACGCTCCCTTTTCGGAGGCGTCTTGGCCTCCATTCTAGCTTTGGCCCAGAAAGCAATAACGGGTCTGTTCTCGATCCTCAAACCTTTCCTGGGAGCTGGTCCAGCTGTCGCATTCACATTAAGCTGTTCTCCCTCTCCAGAAACGGGAATATTCAAAGTATCCTGTATATTTTCCATTTCTGTTGCCAAATCACCCATTCTCGTTTCAAACTCATTTAGTCTGAAATCGTTCAGTCGAGAACTGAATATCCCATCCATGCCGCTCCTGACAGTGCATGCCCCGCAGTCTCTTCGACAGTCAGAAAACAACAAACCCTCCAGTCTTTTGTTTTTCAAAAACAGAAGACAGCAGGCAAACACTAGACAAACCGCCATTACCAGAAGTACATGAACCCTCTGAAAAAAATGAATCTCTTCCTTCATAGTCGAAACTCATTAACATCTGCAGAAGATATAGGTCCCAGGATAAAAAATACAATAGAGCCAGTGAGAGAAAAATCTAGTTTTCCTTCCTCATCGTCCCTATTTACCACATTTATCCAGCCGAAAACTCGAACTTCTAGGCATTTCTCTGATAGGGATCAGATAAAGCTATATCTGAATAGTCTATAGACATCCAATCCGTTAGTCTAGCTATCTTCTGGCTATTCTATTGTAAAGTCTCTTGCAGGTTTTTGTCCTATCTCCTAGCTCAAAATCAATGACTCTTTATTTCTGTTCCTATCGGCAGCAATCCAAATGAAGGTATATTTCTCTTTGTTTTTAACTTTTTTCACTTGAGTCTCTATCTCATCCATTTCCAGTACTTCTATGTTCTTTCTCTCCACAGCTTTTTCTCTTGCCTCTTCTGGTCTATCTCATCACAAATTTCCTAGACCATTTCAGTGTAGATGGACTAGGTACCTTCTCTGACCTTTCCAGATCTCTCAGACCTATGTTCTCCAGATAGAGATTAGAACTCCTAGTTTCTTCTC
>JAIRWJ010000108.1 GCA_031269065.1 Rickettsiales bacterium | reverse complement strand
CTTCACCGAAATTCTTCCTAAACACATCTTTATTTTTTACAGTATATCCACCCACGTCAACCCCTGTTATTTTGTAGTCCTTATAGACATCACTATCAGGATCATTTATCATTTTTGATATAAAAACACTGGAACCAATATACTGGTAGTTGCTGTCACTCACATCAGGAAATAACACAAAATTATTCACATTTATATTACGCCTCTCATTTGGATCCAGTCTTAGCAGGGTGAGGCCAACACCTTCGTCTGCGGCCACTATCTCAACCCTAATAGCTTCTCCATTAAAAATTATGAAGGCTCGAACATTTTCAGTAGTTTTTGTTACTCTGCAGGCTGTCGCCAGGGATTTATAGTTGGTAATCAGAAACCCTTTATTTATAAAGACAGCATTGCCTGCATGCTTTGAATTTTTTACAAATTTCGTTATCTCGCTAGAGCGAAAGTTTCTATTATACAAGATTCTGAGGCGTACCAGAATCATTACAGACATGATTCCAATAATGTAGGGCCAAAAGTTGCCCATAAAATATGCCACCTTGTCCCAAAAAGCACCTAGTTTCTTATTGTTGGTGATTCTTCTGTAGAAGTCTTTTGCCTTTCTACTTGTCTCTGTAATTGTTTTTATAACTGTTTTCGTGAAACTCATTGGCATTACCAATTAAATGTTAAATCCAAAATGCACAATATCCCCAATTTTTACGATGTAGTCAACTTCATTTTCGCTTTTCGCATACTCTCTCTTATACCTCCGCGGCCTATAGTTATCGACAGCCTTCTCCTTCGCCTAAAAGCGCACCTACCTTGGGCTAGCAGTAAAAATAGCCAAATCTAGTGTGTTATAGGAAGTTTTTATAATTTTATCAAGTCCCTTTTGATATCTTACATTTTTTCTTTCCAGAGTATCCAGCATTGGGCATATCAATTAAAAACGATAGATCAGACAGTATTGTTATTTATTTCAACTAGTTCTGTATTATGTTGGGTATTATTTTGTACAATAGAAATGTTTTTTGGTTAATAGAATGTAGTCAGATATGAAATTTTTGTTGATTACTATTAACTTAGTGGTACAGTCGGACAATTAAAACTGGAACGGTGAACGATTATATGACCGAAAAACATTCCCTGGACGGATCTATACTAAATCAGTATGACATTCGAGGTATTGTCAACAAAACACTCAGTGAGCTTGACTCCTACTTCATAGGAAGAAGCTATGGAACTCTCCTTAGAAGAAAATATAACAAGAAGACTTGCGCTGTGGGTCGCGACGGAAGGCATAGTTCCGAGAGGTACAGTGAGAAATTGATCGAGGGTCTATCGGATTCCGGTTTGGATATTGTAGATATTGGACTAGCATCAACTCCTATGTTGTATTTTGCTGTACAATTCCTGAAAATGGACTCGGGAGTAGTGGTAACAGCATCCCATAATCCCCCGGAATATAATGGCTTTAAGATGTTGCTGAATAGCGGTCCAATCTGGGACATGGACATAAAACAGCTAGGTGTCTATTCGGCCAGTGGGGATTTGGAGAGAGCTACTGGTTCAGCTAGAGCTCAGAATATAAAGCAGGACTATCTGAAATTCATATTTGGAATTCTAGATAAAAATGTAAGAAGTGAGCTAAAGGTTGCCTGGGACTGCGGCAATGGAGCGATGGCTAGTATTATGGGGGATGTGGCTAAAGGACTTCCAGGAAAGCATTTCGTTATCTGTGACACAGTGGACGGTGATTTTCCGAACCATAGCCCTGACCCATCTATAGAAAAAAATTTGGAAATGCTAAAGGCTGAGGTTATAAAAAATAAATGTGATTTTGGTATTGGTTTTGATGGAGATGGTGATAGGGTTGGACTTCTGGACGATGAGGGGTTTTTTATCTATGGTGATCAGCTGCTTGCTATACTAGCTAGAGACTTTCTAAAGCAAAATCCTGGCGAAAAGGTCATGTCAGAGGTTAAGGCAAGCAAAGTACTCTACGATGATATAGCCAAGCATGGAGGTATTCCATTCATGTGGATGGCCGGTCACTCATCCCAGAAAACAAAAATGAAGGCCGACAATATAAAGTTGGCCGGGGAAACTAGCGGACACATATTCTATGGAGAAAACCATAACTACGACGATGCTCTCTATGCTTCTCTGAAGTTGATGAACTTTATTTCAAGAGATAACCTGAAATTATCGAAAATTAGAAAAGATTTCCCGAAGACCTATTCGACAAAAGAAATTAGAGTTCATGCCGGAGATGTGAGAAAATTTGAAGTCATCAGAGAAATAATCGCAAGGGTGCGACAAAGCGGAAAAAATTTCATTGATGTTGATGGACTGAGGGTTGAGAGTGGTAATGGTTGGTGGCTGGCAAGAGCCTCCAACACCCTTCCGGAAATAACAACAAGGTGTGAAGCTATGACCGAAGAAGGCCTTCGGGCCTGCAGGGCGGAGCTTAGGAAACAACTGAACGATAGTGGTCTGGATATCAACCCTGACGAGGATGGGTAAAGACCAGCTTTTTTCCTGGTCTCCACAGAAACCTTGGGGAGAAAATTTAGAATCTTTTTCCCAGAATGTAATAAACAACCCCGCACTGAAGTGCGAGGTATTAGTTTGTTACCTCTTCATTAGTTCATAGAATCAAAAAGACTTAGTTGCTGACAGTGTAATTTTTTATACTCTTTTATATTTTT
>JAIRWJ010000089.1 GCA_031269065.1 Rickettsiales bacterium | reverse complement strand
AAACTTCATACGGTCAGCTTGCTCGCTGTTTTTGCCATCTATCAACGGTCTAGGAAATTTGAATCTATATTCGTCACCATTCTTTGCTATTTTCTCTATTTTTGGTCCCCCAGGATATTCAAGACCCAGCATTTGGGCTATCTTATCAAAGGTTTCTCCCAATGAATCATCGAGAGTCTCGCCAATTTTATCATAGTCACCAACATCATTGACCCGTAATATTTGGCAATGCCCCCCAGACAGCAGAAACAGAAAAAAGGGGAAAGGCACTTCGTTCATCAGCCGACAGGTCAGTGCATGAGCCTCCAGATGATTGACGGCAATAAATGGTTTCTTCAGAGCCGATGCCAATGTCTTTGCAAACACTGTACCTACAATCACACTCCCTATCAGCCCCGGCCCGGTTGTTGCTGACAGCACATCTATATCCGTCGACTCAAGCCCGGCATCCATCAGAGTTTTTAAAAAAACTGCATCTATAACATCCAGATGATTTCTCGAAGCTACTTCCGGAACAACTCCACCAAATTCTTTGTGTATATCTATCTGGGAAACAATGTTGTGCGCCAGGATTTTTCTATCTTCGTCCAAAACAGCCATGGCGGTCTCGTCGCAACTGGTTTCTATGCCAAGTATATTCATACAGACAAAACGGCTCTAAATTTTGCTCCAGACTAGGTATTTCGTCCGAATAGTCAATTGAATACTCATATTTTTCCCAGAAGGAGTTATCTACCGTAAAACTATTCCTAGAGACCAATCTCTCCAGGACACATAAAATAACCCAAAAACCATGGAACAGCTAAGAGAGTGATAATTATTGGCAACCCCAAAAAATTCCGTTTCATTTCCCCTTCTTTTTGTAGTCGATAGAAAATGAAGTACTCAATTCGTCTATGGCTTCGGTGCATTTTGTCGTCACATTTAGTTTTCCTTCTTTTTCATATTGTTTCCATAAAAGCATTGCCTCAACGAGGCTAATCCTTTTCGTACGATCAAGGTCAAGTCCTCTCATCAACAATTTCGCAATCTCCGGCCCAACTTCTGCCTTTTTTATTTCTTCTTCTAGGAATTCCGAAAATTTTTCTGGATTTTTTTCCACAAGTCTGTACGTATCAGTAAGCTCAGAGAGAAAATGTGTCAATTCTTTTGGGGTAAGATCCTCTTTTAAAATATCATTTTTAACTCCAAAAGAAACCAGGGGGGAGTTTTGTTGGCCAGTCACTGTCTCGAACAATACAGACATAATGGCCCAAACAGCGTCGGTATCTTTATAATCATGTTTAGTGTCCCAGATGATGTCGTTTTTTTTGTAGTCACGCATAATCTCAAGGTGATCCATTATCTTTATAGGATGTGAAAATCTTATTTTTCCATCTGGACATAGCATCATACCATCTGGATCTATACCATTAAAAATAATATTCTTACTATTAAGTGTAATGAGAGTTTCGAGTATATCCGAAAAACTTCCAATAAGAGCCTTTGTTGCCAAATCTGGTTCTGTTTTTTTCAATTCTCTCAAACTCCGCACTGGGTAGTAGCTATCCTCTATTGTCAGCGGAATGTTTCCATCGGCGTAGTAAATACGTGGCATAGCACCATCCATTCGTTCCAACTTTCCCTTGCACCTATCCATATATGCAGTTACGCCTCCCTTCATCGTTGGCAGCCATTTGTCCATTAGTCTGACTGTAACATCTTTACCGTCTTTCGTTGCATCACCAGACACAGTGTAAAAAGTATAACCCCCCTCACCACTACCATCATCTATTTCTCCTCTCCTAAAATTGACCAAATCTTTTGGCCCAATCTTCCTAGAAAAAAATCCAGTTTTGTTCAGAGTATCACACATGCCCTTGACTAATTCTAACTCCATAAATACTTTCTTGTTTTAATCTAATAAATTCTATAATAAAATTATTTTAACAATAATCAAGAAGTTATTTTGTTATTTATATTCATAGAGTCCATCTGGTCATGAAATTTCACTTGGAATAATCGAAGGGGATCCCTTTTTTCATCATTTCCCAAACTGGACTCATTTCCCGGAGTCTCGGCACCTCAGTCTTTATTTTTTCGATCAGATAGTTAACTTCCTCCTCCGTGCTAAATTTGCCCAGACCTATTCTAAGAGACGAATGAGCCATTTCCGAGTCAACACCTAGAGCCTGGATCACATAGGAAGGTTCGAGGGTGGACGATGTGCAGGCCGAGCCGGATGAGACCGCTAAATTTTTTAGAGCCATTATTAGCGATTCACCCTCAATACCGGCAAAGCTGAAATTTAAACAGCCAGGCCATCTTTGCCCTCGACTCCCGTTCAGGTACACTTTGTCGATAGTCAATAGACTGTCCATTATTTTATCAGCCAATTTTTCAATTTTTATTCTATCTTTTTCCATTTCAAGCCCAGCAATTTCTGCTGCCTTTCCAAGACCAACTATTAGTGGTACCGGAAGTGTACCGGATCTCAGACCATTTTCCTGGCCTCCACCATGTATTAGAGCCTCAATCTTGACTCTAGGCTTCTGTCTAGCGTAGATGGCTCCCACTCCTTTTGGCCCATATATCTTGTGGCCAGAGATACTCATCAGGTCGATGCCCATTCTGGTTACGTCAAGAGGAATTTTACCAAAAGCCTGAGCACAGTCACTATGAAAATAGACACCGTGTCTGTGGCAGAGAGCCCCTATTTTTTCTAGGGGCTGTACAACTCCTATTTCGTTGTTAACTCCCATGATCGAAACCAGGATTGTCCTGGTTGTCAGACTTGACTCCAGCTCCTCTAGATCCACCAGACCATCTTTGCCCACACCTAGGAAAGTGACATCAAAATTTTCCTTTGATCTCAAGTAGTTGCACGTCTCTAGAACACATTTGTGTTCAGTCCTAAGGGTAACCAGATGATTTTTGGTTTCACTATTATGGTTAGCCCTAGCTACGCCTTTGATAGCCATGTTGTTTGATTCGGTGGCCCCGGATGTGAAGACTATGTCTCCAGTACCTGCTCCTATGAGGTCGGCCACCTGTTGTCTGGCCTTTTCAACGTATTTTTCGGCCTCCCAGCCAAATGCATGACTCTTAGAACTAGCATTACCAAACTCTTTGGTCATGGTCAGCATCATTTCTTCAAGGACTCTGGGATCCATTGGCGTTGTAGCCTGATAGTCAAAATATACGTTCATTCCATCCATATAAACCAAAGATAGTTTCTCGCTTTCCCAAGATACCATTGGAGGAACATTTTTTCAATAGACCTCCTGCAAATATTCCATCAACAACTCCAACTATAAAATCCAGCCACCACTTTATGTTTCCTCGAAGAGTAACTTCGAGAAAGGTAATTAGGCGCCACTCGGATCCAGACTGAATGTCAAATACCTTGGACAACGGTAACACATCCTAGCTCCACTCGGACTGGACCCACAATGCTACAATTCCCCCTATGCTATGGATTTAGTTGTACAAGTTCATAACATATGAGACAAATTCACCCCACTCTGTTCAGAGATAAATAGTACTCCATTGGAGTCATGGAGCCAAGTTTTGAATGAGATCTGAAATCCATCACCCCTGGCATATTTTAGGTACCTAGGTGATGGCTCTATTAACTATTCCAATAATATAAAATAACCGGAATAAAAATCACTAAGCTAAAAAGCTAATTTTGTCTCAAAGGTGTTTGGACTTGGACACTAATAAATAAGCCCACATTCCTATGCCACGAGAGAATTTAATAACACTACCGGTTACACAATCTAAATGTACAGTACCACGATCATAAATATCATATTCTCCCACTGTACCTTGGAATTCTATCTGGTTACCAGTTTCCAAAATAAACTCCAGAGTACCTTCATTATAAATGGTTCCCCATCCATTTTTAAAAAACTTTATATCTCCTCTAAGGACAGCTGTGGCACCTTCTTCTACATAGATTGTTCCAGCGTGAGAACCTGAGTTATCTTGAAACAAAATAGCCCCCTCTGGACCTTCGGTTCCACCGTTGATATTTAGTGTTCCTCCGGAAGCCACAAAGATAGCTCCTCCATCATGATAGGGGGCAGTATTACCCTCAAACTTTATATTTCCTCTAAGAGTGGCTGCGGCATTGCTACCTACATAAATTGCTCCACCATCAATTCCGGTATAATTATTTTGGAACACTATAGCTCCTTCCGGACCCTCAGTCCCACCATCGAAGTTCAGTGTTCCTCCGGAACTCACAAAAATAGCACCTCCTTTCTGGTCCAAAGATATTATGTCCTTAAAGGAAACGGAGCCCTCGTTTTCCACAGTTTGGTCATCGGAGATTACGAGTCTGGAGCTCTGATTCCCGGAAATCTTTATAATACTCGAAGCACCAGCCATACCAGAACCAAACCATAGCAGTAAAAGACAAATGCCTGTAAGGCGCCTTCCACCGACTTCGGTCTTTGGTTTTAATGATAAACAATCTTTATTAAAACTGTAGATACTGTCTAAAAAGCTGAACATGATGCCCCATATTTTATAAAAAACGATTGTTATTAGAATAATAGTAATAAATATTTTTTTCAATAGTTTTTCATAAAAAAGTTTAGTACCCCCACCCTGGCCCTCCCCCGAACCTGCGGTCCGAGGGAGGGAAAACAGACCCATACCCTACCCTTTCCTGAGTTTCTTCGAAACCCGAGGGAGGGAATCTAGAATCTTCCTCCCTCGGCGGAACGCCGGGGGAGGATAAAGGAGAGGGTAAATAAAAGTACTAATTTTTCATATATTCTTGACTTATAAAGAATAATTATCTAATATAATCGCATATATTTCAACAAACTAGAGAGAAGGGAGAAAAGATTTTGACGGAGCGCAACAAGCGCCGGAGAGCGGACTGCCTCTATAGGCAGACAAATTAGAGTATCCATCGTCAGAATAGGGCCGACCCAGCAGAATAGTCTAGTTAGGAAATAATGATATAGCCCAGAGTTTAGGTACTTATAGGGTTGTTATGAATAAAGAGTGAGGAGAGGGAGATGCAACGTCATTATTATGAAGAACTAAAAGATACGACTAAAAGAGACTTAGTAGGGTTATGTTTGATACTGGAAAGCGATTTGGATGATGCGAATCGTGATAATAGAGAATTGAAGCAAAGGCTGGAGGTAGCAGAAGTAGAGATAGGGCAAAACAGGCAAATAGAGGAAACCGCGATGGCAGAACTGGAAAAGGTAAAGAATGAGAAGGCCAATATAGAAAGTGAACTAAATGATCTAAGGAATCGTGTAGGCGAGGGAGATAATGAGAAAACAAAGAAGCTACTGAGTGATACAAATGATAATCTGAATACCGCAAATGCCAGAATAAAAGATATGGAAGCGAATCTGAAAAAACTAGGGAAAGAGAATGAAGGGCTGAAGAATAAAATAGAACAGCAAGGTGAAATCATTAATAAAAAAACAGAAGATAATGAGGAACTAACGGAGGAGAATGGGTGGCTAGGGAATAAACTAGAACAGACAAGTAAAACACTGAAATTGGCAAATGGAGAGAATAATAGGCTAAATGATAAAATAAATCAGCAAAATGAAACCATTAATCAGCAAAATGAAACCATTGATGAACTAACGGGAGAGAAAGAGAAACTGCATAAGGAGATGATAAATAAGGACAACGAGCTCAGTGGAGTGAAAAGTAATCTAGATAGGACAAAGAATGATCTAAGTGATGCGAATAAAAAGAATGGGAAACTAACGGAGGAGAATGAGCGGCTGCAAGGAGAACTGGATAAGGCAAATCTTGTTAATAGGAATTTGGCTGTTCATACAAATCAAACAACAATACAGAACAGAAAAGAACTAGAATCAGAAAAGGAAAAGAATAAGGAACTAACGGGGAAAAATAAGGAACTAACGGGGGAGAATGGGGAACTAACGGGGGAGAATGATAAACTAAAAGAGGAAAATAAGAAACTAAAAAATGAGAAAAAAGAAATGGAGGAAAGACTAAATAAGGAAAAGGAGCAATTGAAGAAGGAATGGGAAGCATTGGAAGCTGGAAAGAAAAAGCTAGAGGACGAGAAAAAAGATCTAGATGAGAATAAGAAGGAATTTAACAAGGAAATTGGAGAGAATAATAGAGCAAAGCAGGATGGGAAGCAAGAATTGTTGGATATGCAGAGAGGGATGTTAACACATTGGTTTGAGGGGGGAGGAGAAGGGGGAGCTTATAATGGTATTTCAGATAAAGCGAAGAATTTGATTGAAACGCGAGATGACGTGAAAACATCATTGGGTCAATTGGGTACTGAGAATATGGAGGAGGAGGTTAAAGAGGAGGTAACAAGTACTAGGGCTTGGTGGGACCAGTTGAAACCAAATGAGAAAAACCAGTGGCAAGAGAAGCTGGATCATGTGGAGAAGCAAGACGAACAATTGACCACAGATATAAAAAATTGGACTGAAAGGTCGAATAATTGGATGGCTAATTCAGAGAAAAACCCTGAACTAGGATCAAAGGAGTTTAGTGAATTGGAGTCTGAGTGGAAATATCTAAGCGAAGAAAAAGATCGTATAATGGAATCAGCATCCAATAATGAGTTGTACAAAGAACGGCTCAAACAGGACTTGAAGGAGCAAGGACAAAAACACCAGCAGCAACAGAACCAGAGCCAGCAGAAACAGGAGGAAGGTCCTCCCGTTCCTCCTCCATCTCCTCCGGAACCAAGCCAGCAGGGGCAAAATAATATACATAGAGACATGATAAAAGCTTGGGATGATGAGTTATGGAAAAAACCACCTGTACAGACGAAGGAAATACAAGAATTAATGGGTGATGCTAGTATTACGATATTCTATGACGAAGAAGATAAGGCTAAGATAACTGGCAATAGGGATTGGCTAAACCAGCTGGGAGATAAGGAAAAGAGAGAGTATCAGGAAAAGCTAGATCAAACGAAGCAGACGAGTGAAGAAATAAGAACAAAAAAAGTAAAGTGGACCGATGATTCGAAGGATTTTCTTAAGCTTTGTGATAGTGGAGAACTGTTGGTGGGATCTAAAGAATATAATAATAAATTTTCGGAACTGAACAAAGTTAAAACTTCGATAAAGGAACAAGAAAATGCACATATCTCGTCAAAGCAAGATTTTAAACGGACTTTAGAAGAAAAACAAGAACAATATAGACAGCAACAGAACCAGAGCCAGCAGAAACAGGAGGAAGGTCCTCCCGTTCCTCCTCCATCTCCTCCGGAACCAAGCCAGCAGGGGCAAAATAATTCTACAACTCAGCAGCAGGAGATAGATGTTCTGAAGCAGCAGGTAGCAGCTCTACAGAAGACAGTGGATGATCTGCAGAAGATATCTGGTCCCACAGTAGGTCCACAGCAGGAGCAGAATGGACCATCGGTACAGGAAGTAACAGGTGGAGTGACAAAAGAGAGCCCATTGGCAGGTCCTCCAGGAGATCAGAATCAGGTGCAGAACACTGGTCAAGCTGCAGAACAATATGGGACAATGACGAATGGAGAAGTAGAACATAAAAAACAAAGACGCATAACAAAATGGGACGATGTCCATGGTCCTACTGATTTTCTATTCTATGTTGACTATCTTCTTGGTCTGGACGAGGAAGAGGGGAAACAAAGTAGAATAGATGAGGTAAAAAGAGTTCTGCAAAAATATAAAGATGATAAAAATGATCCAACTATCGAGGAAACAGCCAAGGGGGCCTGCAAACAGGCATTTGAAGGGGCAGGAATAGAAGATGAGACGAAAAGAAAAGAAGAGGTGAATGGAATCCTAGAACAGGTGGACGCTAGGATAGATGCTAATATGGAGAAAAGTGGTGAGACTCTAGATACAAATGAAAAAACTACTGACACTCAGCCGCCAAATAAACCCTCACCGGCGACTAAGACTATGTCAGATGACGATTGGAAAAATGTAGCCAAGCTGTCCGTTGAACTGGAAAAGTTAAATGTGGAACTTCAAACAAGTGATGGTGCTAGTAAGAAGGAACTAGAGGAAAAAATCAAAAACACCATAGAACAAAACAGAGAAACCTATAAGACTCTACAGAAGGTGGATTTTGAAGAGCTGTCAATACGCAGATGTATGTATGATAGTGGTGGTACTTTGGACCATAAGAGCGCGGCTTTTCTGGTAGAAAATGATAGGGGCTACACTGCCGAACTGGCTAGATTAAAGGTGAATAATGCAGAACTAGGGGTCCGACAGGCTGAAAATGAATCGAATAAGCTGTTGCTCACCGACGGAGGTTTGGGTGTAGATAATACCTGGAAAGCTAGCGTTGTGAATGACGCAATGTCTGTCTTTGGTAATGCTACAGAAAAGAGCAAGGATGTGACAACATTTTTGAATCTGGTGGACCAGGTTAATGGGGAATACGTGAAAGAGGCCAAGAAACAAAAGGCTATAAAAGAAACAGGTAATGAAGCACCCAGCCAAGATGATATAAATAAACAACAACTGTCTAAGGAAGCTCTATTGGTTATTCGGGAAAATGCCTACAAGGATACAAAGGCCCATGTGAGTGGAGAAACCTCTAACCCGGTTATCGGTGAAACCGTGAAAGAATCTGGCTTAGGACAGCCGTCCGAAAAAATTTTTTCCAAAGATAGTGATGTTGGACAGTGGTTAGATAATAAAGAGAACAAAAGACTGGAAAAGGTAAACAAATACAAGGATAGTCTAAAAACAAAGGAAGCAGAGGAAGCTAAACTTGCGCTGCTAAAGGTTGAAATGGGCAGTAGAGATGTCAGGGGTGTGCACAATAAATTAGGTAAAGAACATTATCTTATGGGGATGGATTCACCTGACACTATTAAGCAGGGAATGATGGATTTTGATAAAGACAACAAGAAATATAAATTAGGATTGATTGATAGTAAAGATGATAACCTCAAACTAGACTCTGTTCATAAAAAGATCGACAGTGTAAATAACAAAATTGGTAAAGACCAAGTAAAACTGATGGATAAGAAGAAAGAGCTAGAGGATAAGATAGGACACGAGGAGAGTGAACTGAATAGGACAAAGAGTGATAAAGGATCTAAAAAACTCGAAAAACACAGGAAAGAATTAGAAGAAAAAAATAAGGAAATAGAAGCACTGGAGAAAAAAAAAGAAGAGCTAGCAAAAATCTCCAGTGCAATAACAGAAGAAGAGAATCGTAGAGAAAAAATACAGAGCACAAGTGCCAAAAGTATTGCGGAGATTGATACTGGTGCTCTAGAAACAAAAAGAAAAATATGGGAAAATGGAAGCATAGCGAATGAAAAACTGGTTGAGGGGGTGGTGAATGTCCAGCAGGAAAAGAGGGAGCTGGATCTGGATGCCGCCGGGATAAATAAGAATCCCGATAAGTCGCTAGAAGGTAACGCTGAGACTCCTAGTGAGAAAGAGAAAAACAGCAAAGAAGGAGTGGACAAAGAAGGAGTAGATGAGAACACACCAGAAGCGCCGCCAGCAGTACCATTAGAAAAGGGGAAAGCCGAGGAAGGCCTCGAGGGGGCTTCCGATGAAGGTGGGAAAGATAACGATGCCGAGGAAAAAGAGGCAACAGAAAAGGAAGAGAAGGAAGAGAAGAAGAAGGGAAAAAAGGAAAAGAAGGAGAAGAAAAAAGAGAAGGAGGGAAAAGAGAAAGAAGAGAAAAAGAAGAAGAAGGAAGAGAAGAAGGAAGAGAAGAAGGAAGAGAAGAAGGAAGAGAAGGAAGAGATAGAGGAGAAGGAGACAAAATCAACAGCTCCTCCTCAACAAGCATCAGGATTATCAGCGGTTAATAATATTTTCGGCGGTGGTAAGGTTGGAAATGCCATAGATGTTGGCAAAAGCGGCGTATCGAATACTCAAGCACCTCAGGTTAATGCACCTGAAACAAAGCAGAGGGATGAGGGGAAGAAAAAGAGTGGAGGAATGGGAATGTGATAGTAATTGTCATCCTTCCCAGTTTCATATGAGAAAGAGGTAGGCTGTGCCAGGAATTGCCAGAATGCTCCGGCCATTTTCTTCTTGATTAAATGAGAAAAATCTGTAGGATAGGACTATAGAATATGATCAAACTAGGGAGAAAACCTATGCATCCCATTATTCCCACAATAAGTCCGGTGATTACCCTGCTGAGCTGCTGCTTTGGCTCGTTTATCTTTTGTATTTTGGGAATTAGAGTATTGCTCCACTATATGAGGAAACATAGGAAATTCCAGCCTATAAGGGCGGAGGGCCCGGAGTCTCACCAGAAGAAGGTCGGAACACCAACCATGGCGGGTTTAGCTGTTAGTCTTGTTATTCTACTGGACATGATTCTTTTTTGTGATCTGGGGTCGCCACAGATCCAGGTGGCAATTTATTTTGTAATAGTATTTTCGGCCATTGGGCTGGCGGACGATGTGCTGAAGGTATTTTGGGACAATCCCAAAGGTTTCCAAGGTAGCAAAAAACTAGTTCTACAGCTTCTGCTGACTGCTGGTGGTATACTATACCTGTTCTACAGGAATCCGGAATATCTGAGCTCCGATCTGCTATTGCCATTTGGTCTGAGGTTTCCGCTCTACGCTCTTGCTCCAGTGTTCTATGTATTGATAATATGCGGTTCTTCCAATGCGGCGAATATGACAGATGGTCTGGATGGACTTTTGGCTGTGCCAGTGATGGCGATCGGGGTTACAATGCTAGCAACGCTAGTAACTCCCTGGGGTCAACACTATTTCTCTGCTATGCTGGATAGAAGACTACTGTTTGATCTAATAATTATATTGACTGCAATAGTAGCCTCCTTTGGTGGATTTCTTGTTTACAATATCCATCCGGCGAAGGTATTCCTAGGGGATGTGGGTAGCCTGATGATAGGCTCTCTTCTCTGCTATATTGCGATATTGCTGGGCATAGAGCTGGCCTATGGGCTGATGGCCACACTTTTTATAGTTGAAATACTCTCCACAGTGCTGCAAATTGGTTGTTTCAAGATCACTGGTCGGAGGCTCTTCAAAATGGCACCATTTCACCACCACCTGGAAAAATCTGGTATGGCTGAGAAAAAAGTTGTGACCATGTTGTGGTTTTTTAATCTTGGGTGTTGTTTTTTTGCCTTTTTAATGTTATACTGTAGCGTCATATGTTAACAAGAAAAGGGTTTCTAGTGGAGAAGAATAGGTACACAATAGATAGATACAGAATTACCACAGCCGTGTACGCTGTGATTCTAAAGGATGGCCAATTGTTGATGTCACTGAGACAAAACACGGGATTTATGGATGGTAGCTACGGCCTCGTAAGTGGCCATGTGGAGGCCGGTGAAACACTGGCCGAAGCTCTAGTCAGGGAAACTCGGGAGGAGGCCAATATACATGTAAAGAAGGCGCATCTAGGCACAACTCTCTTCAGATCCGCTTCGAGCCCAGAGTTTAATGACTATATAGATTTTTTCTTTCTGGTCGATGATTTTGATGGGGAAATCAAAAACAACGAGCCAAATAAGTGTGGAGAGTTAAAATTCTTCCCTCTAGATGAACTACCAGGAAATACCATTAGCTATGCCAAATACTGCGTGGAAAACCTGCTCCAGGGAATATCCTACTGCGAATGGCCTCTAAGACCAGGAAACTAGTGACAGCAATTCTATCTAGATAGATTAGTGCTGGTTTAGAAATGATGGCCAGGTTTGTTATCTGTGACGCCAAGAGACATATTTTCAGCATCCTTTCTTACTAATCTCATCACCAGGTATTGAAGTCTCCTTGTGAGATTCTTGAATGATCTCAACGTTCTACCTTTGAGCACAGTGCAGCGATATTTAAGGCTAGAAAACATTGTCAATTTTCCATCCTGGAAAAACACATTGGCAGCATAGCCACCCAAAAATGTCGCCTTGCCTTTTCCCTGTATTTTGTTTCCTACGAATTTGCCCTCATAAACACTACCATCTGGATGTACGATTTTACCCAGTCCGTACATTTTACCATTCTTGCAGCCACCCTCGTATGTGCTGCCGTCATTAAGTTCCTTTTTCATCCTTGCCCCTTCTCCCTCGGGTTTACCACGTATTAACCTCCCTTCATAATAATAGGAGCCGTAAAGTGAACTTTTAAAAACTGCAAGACCACTCATTTTATAGTTCTCATCAAGGCAACCGGCATAGCTGCTTCCATCCTTACACCTAATTCTTACCTGTTCATGACTTTTTGGTCTTATACTACCATCAGCTGCTGACCAGAAGAAATTACCCTCGTATTCTGCTGTTTCGTCCTTTGAAGGAGCACCTAGAAAGGACGAAAGATCAAATATCCTGTTTTTCTTACAGAAATCTTTGCCCCAGGGAACTCCTTTTATCTTGATAGTGCCTCGGCATTCGTATTCATATGGATTGCTGTCAGTAATATTTGGGCTTTTTACAAGAGTCCATCCCATTTTCCTGATTGTCTCCAGTGTTTCCTCCCTTTTTGTTGCCTGCATATGTTTCCCAGGCATTGTTGGACGGGGGAAAAATCCATATTCTAAATCTCTAGATTGCTCCAGAGTTTTCTTCTCTCTTCCTTTCTTTTTTTGTGTGAGATATTCAGTCATAGAACCTGGTTGTATTGAAAACCACTCTGGTGCTTTCTTATACATACACTATCCCTATTTTTGTTGAAAATATATGTTTTTATCGTAAAATAACTGATGAAAATAGTCAACACAGAAACAGGATAGGTAGTATAACCCCAACTTCGCTTTTTATGTACATAGACTTTTGAAAAATAAAGAAAGAAACTTGTCGGCATAAAAAAACTTAATTTTTGCGGGTCAGACCCGTTTAAAGCTTGATTCCAGAACTCCGCTGTAGCATTATCTATCACTGAACGGAACGAGGCTAATCAATCTCGTATGTTGTGAACCTGTACAGTAATTTTTTGAGTTGATTTTTCGTTGGAAAAATATAGTATCTTTTTCAGGAATAGTGTCGTTTGTTATGAAATTTGTAGTAGAAAAAAGTTCTTTCCTGAAATTACTGCTGGGCGTGTACGGCGTTGCCAGTAGAAAGAACCCGGGTAATCTGGCTATTTTGCAAAATATTAAGATAGAGGCACGTGAAGGTTTGCTGTACCTGACCGGGACTGACTCCGATACTTACATAAAAAATCATGGTAGGGTGGTTGTCGAGAAGGATGGGGTTATAACAGTTCCTGCCCAGCTGCTCCACGAGGTGGTGAGGAAAATGGAGGATGGCTCTGAGATCCACTGTGAATATACTGAAAGCGATAAAATACTAAACATACGATCCGGAAGAAGCAAATTCAAGCTGATGTGTCTAGATGCGGAGGGTTACCCGAACTTTGAGGACCAGCAAGCCCAGTCTGAATTCAAGCTAAAGCTTAAAGACCTTATAGCTATGATAGACAAAACCAGATTATCCATATCGGATGATCTGAGCAGATACTACCTCAATGGTCTTTTTCTCCATACGGTGGAAGACAGCACTGGTCGAAGACTCACGGCGGCATCTACCGATAGCCACCGATTGTCCATAGTGGAGCTCAGCTACTATAGTGGCAGGGACCCTCTGGCGGGGGTCATAATTCCTAAAAAGGCTCTGCCGGAAATAAAAAAAATAGTTTCTATGTCTAGTCAGGAAGAAATTCAAGTTTCCGTTTCCAGGACTAAGATAAAATTCGAGACGGAGGACGGCCTGATTATATCTAAATTGATAGATGCTGAGTTTCCGGACTACAGGAGGGTTATTCCAAAGGAAAACAGCAAGCTACTAAGAGTCAGCAGGAAAGAAATTAGTAATGTCATAGACAGAGTTTCTACCGTCACTAGTGATAGTCATCGAGGTATTAAGTTCATCCTGACTGAAAATAACCTCCTACTGGAGGCAAATTCAAATGAGAACGGTTTTGCTAGCGAGGAAATTAGGGTGGATTTCAACTATGCGGGTACAATCGAGGTAGGTTTTAATTCTAAATTTGTTCTAGATATCTTTAGCCAAATAGACAGCGAGACTGTGGATATTTTCTTCAAAGATAGCACGTCGGCCATTCTAGTTGAAGACAAGAGTGAAACCAACAACATTTTTGTTCTAATGCCAATACGCATATAGATGCCCGAAAAATATATTTCTGAAGTTATTCTGAATAATTTTAGAAATTATTCCAACAGGACTTTCGACTTCTGTGGAGGGTTTAACATTCTGGTTGGCCCAAATGGAAGAGGAAAAACTAGTCTTCTGGAGGCAATTTCCCTAGTTTCTGATGCTAGGGGTCTGAGAGGTGCCCAGGTGGATGAGATGGTCTCCATGAATTGTAAAAGAGGAGGAACTTTGCCAGATGATGTGATGTTCTCCGTATATTTGAAATTTAATGACAGAGACAGAGTAGTACTCAGGCAGAAATACGACAGGAAACTTATAAAATTCAATGATGAACAACTTAGAAACACTGACCCGCTGACAAAAATACTTAGAATCACCTATTTCATACCCCAGATGGACCAATTCTTCATGGAAGATCGTCCGGCCAGAGTGAAATTTTTGGATAGAACAGCCGACATGCTATTTGTGAGTCACTATGCTAATGTGAAAAAATATGAATTTTTTCTGAGGGAAAGAATAAAAATTTTGCTGACCAATGCCAACCAGAATAGGTGGCTGGACATAGTCGAAAAAAAAATTGCGGAGCTTGGTACAGCTATAGCCGATGTGAGAAATAGAATTATTAGCCGCCTTAATCAAATTTTTTTAGAATACACCACAGAATTTCCGATGGAACACCTCAATATTCTGGGTGAGGTTGAAAATGGATTCAGCGACAGGAGGGCCCTAGAAATAGAAAATTTCTACAGGAGAACTCTATTTTCCAATAGAGACATTGATAGAGAAACAAAAAAGACAAATTTTGGAGTTCATAGGAGTGATCTGAGCGTCTCCAACAGAGTCAATGGAGTTAAAGCTGAACTCTGCTCGAGTGGAGAGCAGAAGATGCTTCTGCTTTCCCTTATAGTCACTCGAGCCATATTTTCTAAGCAAATTAATAGTGGCGCAACGGTCCTGCTGTTAGACGAGGCCTGTTCCCACATAGACGAGACAGCTCGGGAGAAGCTCTTTTTTGAGCTAGGAAAACTTGATATCCAGTCATTCATAACTGGAACTGACCCGGGTTACTTCAAAAATCTGGAAAAATTTGCCAATAGTAAAATTATAGAACTATGACGCAACAGATGACATTTGATTTTTTGGTGGAGGAAAACTACAGCACAGGTAACTTTATTGTCTTCGGTGGAAACATAGAGGCCTTCTGTACGTTGAATAGAGCCAAAGAGGATACGGATGATGGTCTGGACAATCAAATCACATTTCTTAGTGGTGAGGAAAAATGTGGCAAAACCCATCTGGGACAGATCTGGAAACACAATCACAACGCGAATACTTTAGATTTGTCCGAACTCCAGGGACTGAAATTTGAAGAATTTATCCAGAAGATTGGCAATGTCATTGAAAAATTCGAATACTACCTGGTAGATAATTTTCCACGGAATATTGAAGATGATAAATTTTTCTACCTTTTGAACACTCTGATGATTAACAATTCCTCAGTTCTGATTGTGTCCGGCGAAGATCTAGGCCGAAGACACAGCAAAATCAAGGATTTGGAATCTCGCCTTAGAGGTGGCACGATACTAAAAATCGGGAAATTAACTAGTGATGCCAAGCCCATGCTGATAAATAAGCTGTTTGCCGACAAACAGATCTATGTCAGGGGTGATGTGCTGAAATATCTGAACGGGAAGCTGGGTGCAAGTTATCGAGATGTGTTCAACGGGGTTAGTAGGA
>JAIRWJ010000017.1 GCA_031269065.1 Rickettsiales bacterium | reverse complement strand
CGATAGATCAACAATATGGAATGAACCCGATTATGCGGAACTAAAAGGAAAAATAAAGAATTTAGCGGTAAGATTTGGGAATTTGGCAAAACTCATAAATGAGTCACATAAATTTAACGATACAGATATAGGGGAATTGGTATCAGCCCTAAACGAATTTAGTATTGCCAGAGTCGGACTGATCGAAAAATATGAAAAGATTGAAACTAGGAAGCAGAAAATGCTATCGGGAGAAATAGAAACAATCAATATTGTGGCACAACTGAGATCTGGGGCAAAAATCACAGATAATATGGTAATGGCTCTGTCCATGTGCTTCAGCGCAATGAATGAAGAAATTGACAGATCAGCAACATGGAACGGCCCCGATTATGCGGAGCTAAAAGGGAGAATGAAGAATTTAGCGGCAAGTTTTCAAAGTTTGACCGAAATTCTGAGATTGTACGGATTCATGACAATAAGGATAGGTGGATTGGAATCGGTCATCGCAGAATTCGATGCTGTTGAAAATGAATTGTCCAGAAAACGCGAAGGAATGCTACCAGGTGAAGACGAAATAATACACTCCATGGAAGGAAGAGATAATTCAATAACATGGAAAAGAAAGAACGAAACAAAGCCAGACGATCTGATCCCTGGTGTGAAGTATATTCTGGGACACGATGCAAGTCCACTCCATGGGAAATGGGAGACGAGTCTTAGTTTGAATAATATGGTTTCCTGTATAGATAGTCAAAGATCATCTGGCTACAATAATGGGACAACTCAGGCCCATCATTTTGTGGCTAATAGGTCCTTATTCGAAGGGGAAGAATTTTCTGCTGAGCAGCCCCCATTCTCTAGTTTAGAAGTTATAGATCCGGAGAAATTAACAAATATGACTAATAGTGAAATAACACCAATAAATACTCCGGAGCACAACAAAAATCTAACGACCACATCCGGTGTGCCGCCGCCTGAAAAGAATCAAGAACCCTTTACTGATCGGGTTTCATCTATACCCGCATTGTCACTCTCACCTCCTTCGCAATCCTCGTCTTTTCTATCTCCGCAGTATCCACCTGAATCACCTTCGTCATCTATATCTTCACAGTATCTATCCTCATCACCTCTATCTCCACATTATCCGCATGTATCATCGCTTTCGTCGGCATCCTTATTTTTTCCGACAGCGCCCCACGAAACAATGACTGTAAACCAAATAGAAGCGGAACAGAAGGCCTTGGAAGAAAAAGAAATGGAAGGTACAGGAGTAGTCTGCGGAATGGCTATGGAAAAAATTTTAGAAGAAGTAGGGACGGATGGAAATGGAGAAAAGAAAAAAAAGAGGAACAGGACAAAGAGTGGGGCTCTAACGCTACTACCCCTACATGTAGCAATAAAGAAAAGAAGGGAAAAGAGAAACAGAATTATGCAGTTGTTAAAAAGACAAACGCTTTTTGGGAGACATTCAGCAGGACCTATCAACCGTCGTCAGACAAAAAGTGTCACACATGCACACACTCCGTCAGTTTTAAAAAAATACTTTGGGCCTCTAAAATGCAGAAAAGCAAAACAACAGAACACCGCAAAACGTATCCTTCACAACAAATCCCGACAGGCCCAGCGTGCATTTGAAGGAGAGACCAGAATCGGCGGCGATAGCCCAACTAAAACCCGGTGGCCACTAAAATGATTCCTACCAAAGAGGTCACCTATAAGACATCCGACCACTCCCTAGTCGGCTACAAATCTAGGCTTTTTTCTTCACCACATCATCTATCTTTACCAACCTGGAAAGAATTTCTTCCAGTTTGTCCAGCCTCAACATATTTGGACCATCACAGGGAGCTGTGTCCGGATCTTGATGAACCTCAGCGAACACAGCCCCAACACCAACAGCCACAGCAGCTCTTGCTATCACCTCTGCCATATCTCTGTTACCTAGAGTGCAGCCGTTGCCCGCACCAGGTCTCTGCACAGAGTGGGTACAGTCACAGCATACCGGACAGCCGGTCTCTGCCATTATGGGATAGCAGGTCATATCATTGACCAGAGCATTATATCCAAAGAACGTGCCCCTATCACAGAGAATAACATTGGTGTTACCAAACGACTCCAGTTTTTCATATATAAAGTGCGTTTCTCTTGGAGATATGAACTGTCCCTTTTTCACATTTATAACCTTACCACTTTCCGCAGCTGCTCTCAGCAAATCCGTTTGTCTGCAGAGAAAGGCTGGTACCTGAACCACATCGATAGTTTTAATTATTGGATGTCTATATTGCTCCGCAGTGTGTACATCTGTCAGTATTGGACAGCCAACCTGTCTCCTGACCTCCTGAAAAACCTCTACGGCATGGTCTATACTCACTCCTCTTTTTCCCCTTATACTTGACCTGTTAGCCTTATCAAAAGATGACTTAAAGATATAATTAATTCTGAGCCGATCGCAAATATCTTTAATTGATTTGGCCATCATGACTGCATGGTCCAGAGTCTCAATCGCGCACGGTCCAGCCATCAGTGTAATCCTCAGATCATTGGAAATTTTCAAATCGCCAACAGTTATTATCCTATTTTGCATGGCCTCAGCTGCTCCAATTTTTACTATAACCTGAGCCGGACGATAAAATTTTTCTTAAACAAGTCAATAGACGATATCACAGAAGCTTGATGATTGCTAGGAGTTATGGAACACAAGGTGAAGCATATTCGAGAATACGTGAACAGGTGAACACCGTAGCAATAAAACATGTGCCAATTTCTGTGATATTCACAATGTTCAGAGTTTCTCCAGGGGCTAATGGCATACTGGATAAATTCACGTCCCCTTCTACTAATTTAACCCCTCCACCCCTACCTATTTAGTCTCTCTTGATTATTATTTTAATTGTCTTTTTAAAGCAGAGTCTTTCGATACTTTTGGAGGACTTTTATAATAGGCCATCTGCGAAACTAGTATTCTCAGATGGTCTAATACCTATAGTCGGAGAGGGACTAAACAGGTGCGTGTTCGCTCTGCCACACCTTGAGAAATAGAAAGCTTATTACTACACAGCAGTGAAATTCTCTTTTATTAGGATGATTTCGTTATCTTCAGCCATCTTTTTTGCCATTTCCATTTCACCAGGGGAGTTACTATGGATGGTATACAACGCTTCTCCAACCTTTATCTTATCTCCAATGTGTTTTCTGAGATAAACTCCCGATGCCCACTGGGATGGGCAACCAGCAAACCGGGCAACCTGGGCCAGCTTTTTGTTGTCGAAAGATTCAACCACACCACTTTTGTCGGAGATGATGTCATAGGTAAGTTTAGCCACAGGAATCCCCCTCATTTTACCATTATTTTGGGCTTCGCATATCTTCACGAATCTTTCCCAGGCTTTTCCACTGTTGAGAATTTCCCTGGCCAAGGCTTGTCCTTTTCCTTTCTCGACCTTGGGATCAAATTCTATTATCAGTCCAGCTAGATAGAGTACCTTATCTCTCAGGTCATGGGGAGCGTTCTCATTATTTTGAAGAAGGTCTACTATGTCCCTAGCCTCCAAAGCTGGACCTATTCCGTTTCCAACGGGTTGGCTACCATCACTTAGGTTTACAACAACAATGACTCCAAGCCTATCGCCCAACTCTTCAAAGTCTCTCTTCAAAGATTTAGCACTCTGTAGAGTTTTTGTTTTGGCGGACTGACCATAGGGAATATCAATTAATATATGTGTGGAACCTGCTGCAACTTTTTTGGATATTATAGAGGCTAACATCTGACCCCGACTATCAAAACCGAGCTGTTTTTTAACATTAATTATTATGTCATCAGAAGGGTTGAGATCCACAGCTCCACCCCACACAAGGCAACCATTAACGTCTGCCACTATCCTTTTTATATCCTCCACAGGAACCATTATGTTTGTCAGAACTTCCATAGCATCAGCAGTTCCGGCGGGGGAAGTTATGGCTCTGGATGAGGTTTTTGGTATATGGAGTCCGTATTCGGCCACAATGGCTATAACCGGAGGAGTCGTTCTATTGCCGGGAATTCCTCCTATACAATGTTTATCAACAACTATGTCATAATCCCATTTAAGGGTTTTACCGGTTTCCACCATAGCCCTTGCAAAATATTCAATTTCATCCTCTGATAGTTGTTCTCCTTCGGTGGCTGAGCATAGGCAGGCCATGTGCATGTCTGTGTATTTTCCTGACACCACATCACCTATAACCTCGAGAATTCCATTCCGGGTGAACGGTTTACCTCTCAGCTTATCACGAACAACGGCAAAAGATTTCAGATCTTCCATATATTTCACCGTTATTTTGCCACCATTTTTGACACCCAATTTTTTTGCCGTCGCTTTGGTTATACCGATTGTACCACTATCCACCAGATCATCGGAAAAGTACAGAGTGGTGTAGACACTTTTCTCCCCGCTGGTTAATTCAAGCCTCGACATAACCTCAAAACCCTCTTTTATCACAACGAGAGAATTTTTGCTGAGGAATGCAAAATTCCTTGAGCCTGTATTTATATTGAGAACCTTAACCTTCAGGATGTTCTCAGCTGTGCCGTTTTCATTAGCCATGGTTACCCCCATTTTCTCTTTTTTATCAATTTGTAGTAATGTTTATAAAATAATAATCTGCGATAAATTTACAATTTGTTCAGTTCTCCATACTGTGGAACAACTACGCTCCAGCCGAGGTGATTCTTAACACGGTCCGCAAGAGCCAAACTAGATTTCTCTTCGCCATGGACCACAAACAGCCTATTTGGCTTGTTTGCAAAGCCGCCTAGCCAAGACATCAGTTCGTCACTGTCGGCATGGGCCGACATATTTTCCAGAGTTACAACTTCGGCAGCTACTCTGACATTCTGTCCATGGATCCGGAGTTCTCTCTTTCCATCTTGGAGATAGCGGCCCCGGGTACCGTTAGCCTGAAAACCTACTAGAATTATTGTGTTTTTGCTATCCG
>JAIRWJ010000013.1 GCA_031269065.1 Rickettsiales bacterium | reverse complement strand
ATTTTCCCCATCTTTCAGCAGCGGTATACCCATCACACATATTTCATCTGGAATAGAGTTAGTGGCTGGCCCTGGACTGAAGCTTTCTGTATGTAAGCTAACTTATTAGTAAGTAGTCCCATTCTATCCCTCCAGTGAACTATTTACAATAAATATTGCCGAACTACTGTGAACCTTAATTCTTGTTCCAGAGTGGTTTTATGAAAAGGCAGGGTCTCGCTATGTTGCTTTTTCTGTGTTCCTCCTGCAGTTCCATTAGGCATAACGGGTCACAGTTCATTGTCCATCGCGAAAAAGTTGATAATTTTAGTGTCTATAACCAGACAAAGAGTGATCTAATTAGTAATTTCGGCTATCCGACGGCTGAGCTAGAGTTTGGCACATGGTTATACTACTACTACAGAACAAGGGCCCATAGCGTTCTGGCAGATAAAATCGAAAGAGAGGCTATATTGCTGGTATACTTTAACAAAAATGATAAAATAATATCTCATTTTTTCAGGGAAAATGATAAACCCAGTGGACTAGTCGAAATTGGACCGAAGGAAAGCAGTAAAGAGGTGAGAAAGAGTCTCCTGCCGGAAATGCTTGAGAGTCTCGATACCAAAACGAATATATAATCCGCTGCTTCCTTCGCATATAGTTCGGACAGTCACCTAAAAGCCAAACCTAAGTCCAGTATAGAGGTTGTGACTAGTTTGTTTGGATTTTATTCCATCTACATCTAATTCGCCTAGATCCACAAACCTATAGCCGACATCAAAATTTATCAGATTTAGCACAGAAAGTGTGATGCCTCCACCTGCCAGCCATGTTAATGATTTATTTATTTCGTCGCCCTTGAAGCCATTAGTAAACTTGGTATTTCCTACACCTCCGTTTAAATAGAACTTTAGAAAACTGGTATCGATCAGATTGTAGTAAAGATTAGCAAGCAAGCTATGTCCACATATGGTATCTGGTTTTTGTATATCACCTATGGTCAATAGGGATTCTGTTATGCTATTTTCGAAGCTATATTCCGCATCTAGCCTAAAACTAAAAAGTCTAAACCCAATGGTAAATCCGCCATAAAATGGTGTTTTGTGGTCAAAATTAGAGTCCTGGACAGAGTTCAGCGAGGATTTAGCTGCACCACCTCCCATACCTACTCTGGGTCCCAGATAAATACCAAAGGGTATTATAGCCCTGGATGGCTGGGCGCTGGTGAACACTAAAAAGGTTGCCAGTAGAAAACCAAGTATAAATTTTTTCATATATTTCTCCAAAAAATGTTTAACAACGATATATTACAGATAAAAAATAATATTAAAAGAAAAATCTGAAGGAAGTGAGGACTCTCTTCCTTCAGCTCATAGAGAGGCTAGTGTGGGGGGGGTGGGATCAGAAAAATAAAAATCTTTAGGAGAAATGGTTGACTAGGAATATGGAGCATATTATCATCAATAAAATGGCATATAGGTGTAGACACAGGCTTCCCACGAGAAGTGCCCAGCACTAGGGGCCTTGTGTCTGAAATTTGACCAACTATTCGATAGGGGAGACGCAATGAGAAAATTACTATTTACTATACCACTGCTGGCAGCGCTAGCTAGCAGGACCCTGGCTGTGAATATAAAAGTCATGGTGGATCAGTATGGCACAGAAGAAATAGAACTAACCTGCAAAAATAGAGATTTTAGTATGATATTACTAAGTCCAATTCCAACACTCTCTGAAGGTAGGAACTATATGTCTATCAGCGGTGAATCTGGAGTCATTGGAAATATGATTTTATCTCACCTGGAGAAAGATGAGGAGGAAGATTATATGAATGGTGAAAGTTTTTCAGTCTATGAGGATGATGAGTATTGTCCGGTCTATGGGGATAATGAAGATAAAAAATATATAGATGCCAAAAAAGAAGAGGAAAAAATGAAAACAGCTGTGAAAGGGGCAAAAACCGATGAAGAAGTCTTAGCTGCTATCAATTACTATTCTTCCTATATTTCTGGACAATTCAGAGATCACGAGGGCTCATTGGGGTGTAAGAAAGATAGTGTATATTTATCAGTTGATGTTGATACCGTCCTTGATAAATTTGCCAAATTCTGTGGTGATGGAGAAAAGTAGGCGGAAATAGAGATTGGAAGTATTTCAAATCCCATGTCAAAGCTCTCTGTGTAGCCTACTCTTTGTCTGAGGGGAAAGTAGTAGAATTTTTTACTCCAAATTTTTACTTCAGCCCTTTTTTACTCAAAAGAAAGAAATTCCAGCACTACCCGCGAGATTTCAAATCTACACAATAAATACTGGGAGGTGGCTAGCTAGGTCGTTGACAAAGGGAAAATAGGCCGTACAATAGAAACATATCGTATATTTTGTGATCAGCTTATGAAGGTAGTTGCGTCAATAAAAACATCCAAAAATAGAGACAAGAATTGTAAGGTCGTGAGAAGGAAGAAAAGTAGAAAGGATGGCTCACAAAAGTCTGTTCTTGTCGTCATAAATAAGAAAAACTCAAGATTTAGAGTGTCTCAAGGGTAGCACTGTCACCAACGAACCCGCCTATCCGTGTCATGCCGGGTAATAACAGATCGGCCGTTCCAATTTACCTAACCTTCTTGAATGCTTCGAAAAGCTTTTTCTTGGTGGTAGACGGCGGATTGACCGCCTGTCCGTTCTCGGTCTTTTTCAAGGCCTCTATCCTTTTGTAATCAAGGTACATTTCTTTTTTCTTCCTGTTCATAATGTCTATATAGTCAAAGCATTTTTGCAGGTCGAAGTTGCTGAGAGTATTGTTATTGTTGTCTCTTAGTTTGAGTTTTCCGTGCAAAACCTTGGTGGATGGTTTTATTCCGATAAAATCAATTTTGCTCTGGGAATAGTTATCATGGTTATCCTTGAGATAGAATATGTCATCTGATAGCTGGCCATCGAAATTTCCTAGTCCGTCTCTCAGGTTTCTATTTTTGTAATATATGCTGGTGCTATAGTCATAGCTTGGCACATCCAAACTATCTCCAGAATTTGACAGACTAATGTCTTTGCGTATTCTAATAGGTCCTTCGTTACTAATGTTTGGCTCTATTTCTACAGTTTTGGTCCGAGAAGTTCTTTCACTTTGCCTTTCTCCTATGGATCTCAGATGTTTTTTTCTGCTTCTCTCTACTTTTCCAGCGTTCTTTTCTAGAAATTCATCATTGTATTTGGAAACGGGATCTACTCCATCGATCACCCGACATGAGCACAGTAAGAAAATAACCAGGAAATATGTGACAATTCTATTCCCTAAACGTATATATGTCTGTGTGACCATTATTTTCTATTTGCTTCACAGTTTTTTCTAAATCCGTTTTACTGGCAAAACCACCGCCTACAACTTTGTAAGAGTCTTTACCTTTTTGCATCTTTCCCTCCACTATTCTTAAATTCGGTACTAGAGGGGTAAACTTATCAATCAACTTTTCAGCGTTATTTCTGTCCAGAAATAGACCAAGTTGAACATAGTGTAACACACCATTCGTCTCACTTTTAGGCGATTTTGGAGGAATTTTTGTAATAGCCGGGCTCGTATTTGCTCCACTATTTGTACTGATCCTATTCCGACTTTCTGTTATACTTCTATCGTCGCTAAAGTAATTGTGAGGTAGATAGTCAAAGTCAACTATAGTTTTGCTATTTTTTACCCTGTCCAAATCTTCTGCCGATGATTCTAAGTTGCTGTCGTAGCTGATGGTACCGTCCATAACACTTCTGAGACTATAGGCACTGCTTGGTATTTCCGGGTTAACTGGCATTTTTCCGTTAGTAACACCTTCCCCCTTGCCATACTTTTTTGAGTCCACTCCAGCCTGAAGCTGGCCGTTATTTTTTTTGCCAGCCTTTTTTCTGGCTAAATATTCCTCATTCAGCTTCGGCACTTTTTTCTCTATATAAATTGCTTTGCCGTTTTTACCAACTATTCTGTAAAATGAATTCTCTTTTTTTTGCTCACAGGAGACCAATGACAACCCTATGAGCAGACTGAAAACAGTACGTATAACTTCTACATTAGCCACAATGGGAAACTATTATAACACCGATGCGGTAGGTTGTACAGGATTAATCCTGAAATACAATAGATTTGTTCGGCAAAAACTAACTTAACTGTAGACACAAACTCTGGGGCCAAAATAACGACGTTCGAGACCTAATGGCAAGATGTTTCAAAAATGTGGTTAGTTTAGATGCAAATTTATTACCGCTAGCATAGTTTGAACAATACTCTTTCGGTATGTTCTCCCTTTTTGCCAATGTTAAAACTGTCCAGGGGGCGGTGATAGCCCATGACTCTGGTCCAAACCTGAGTCTTTCGGTTACACTGAGGGCATATGTGCTGTTCTCCGTTCAAGTATCCGTGGGATGAGCACACGGAGAACACCGGAGTTACGGTTATGTAGGGTAATTTATAGTTTGTTAGCACCTTTCTAACTAGATTTTTCGCGGCCTCTCCATTCGGCAGTCTTTCACTCATGTAGAGGTGAAGCACAGTGCCGCCGGTGTACTTGCACTGGAGATCGTTCTGAAGATCTAAGGCTTCGAAGGGATCATCGGTGTAGTTCGCAGGAATTTGACTGCTATTTGTATAATAGATATTTTCGTCATAGCCCGCCTGTATAATATCTGGGAATCTCTTCCTATCTATTTTTGCAAATCTATAGGTTGTACCCTCAGCTGGTGTAGCTTCTAGGTTATATAGATTACCAGTTTCCTCTTGGTATTTCTTTAGTCTATCGCGTATAAATTCCAGGATCTCTATGCTAAAGTTTATCCCTTCGGTGGATGTCACATCGATGCTGTCATGAGTAAAATTTCTAATCATCTCATTCATACCATTGACGCCTATAGTGCTGAAGTGATTTCTGAATCCTTTAAGGTACCTTTTGGTGTAGGGATAGAAGCCTCTGTCATATAGCTCCTGGACAAACACTCTCTTCTTCTCGAGAGTAGATTTTGCTAGGTCCATGAGTCTTCCCAGTCTGAAAAGCAGAGCTTCCCTGTTATCTTTGCAGAGGTAGCCAAGTCTGGCCATATTGATTGTGACCACGCCTATGGATCCGGTCATCTCGGCGGAACCAAATAGACCGTTTCCTCTCTTCAGCAGCTCACGGAGATCTAGCTGTAGTCGACAGCACATACTTCTTACGGCATTAGGTTTATAGGCTTCTGGATTCGGAACCTTCTCTCCGTTTTCGTTTTTCATGTACTGACTTCCGATAAAATTTTGGAAATAGGAACTGCCAATCTTTGCTGTGTTCTCAAAGAGGACGTTGGCAGCCTCTGTATCCCAGTTGAAGTCCTCGGTTATATTGACCGTCGGTATCGGGAATGTAAATGGTTGTCCGTCTCTGTCACCTCTGGTCATTATTTCGTAGTAGGCTATATCAATCATTTCCAGTTCTTTCTGGAAGTGTCTATAGGTCAGTTCCTCCATGGAACTGACTCCTCTCTCTCGAGCCCTCTCCAGGAGAGATGCGTTGTTCTCCATATCCTTAAATAGATGTATTCCGTTACGGGTTGGAATCTGATCTTTGAGATCCTCAGGCACTGTGAAGTCCATGGTCACATTGGTAAATGGAGACTGACCCCAGCGAGCCGGCACATTTAGGTTGTACACGAAACTTGTCACAGCCTCTTTTATTTCTCGATGGTTTAGACTGTCTCTGAACACATAGGGAGCTAGATATGTATCAAAGGAGGAAAATGCCTGCGCCCCAGCCCATTCCGACTGAAGTATACCCATAAAATTCGCCATCTGTCCAAGTGCAGTTCTAAAATGGCTGGGCGGCTCAGCGGAAACTCTCCCCTTGACCCCATTGAATCCCTCGTCCAGCAGAGTTCTTAGAGACCAACCAGCACAGTAGCCTGTGAGACAGTCCAGATCATGTATATGGTAATCGCCATCCCTGTGGGCAGCTCCCTCTTCTTCAGAGTACACGTTATCCAGCCAGTAGTTAGCTGTCAATTTTCCAGAGACATTGCTGACTAACCCTGCGTTGCTATAGCCCACATTGGCATTAGCATTTATTCTCCAGTCCTGCTTGTCTATGTACTCCTGTATGGAGATCTTGGAACTTACCTTGGTGTCTCTCTCTATTTTCTTGTCCAGAGATATCTTTATGAACTCCTCCAGGACCTTCGTCAGTCCCAACCTGGCCAGGGTATTTTTCAGGAGCTCCTCCATTTTTCCATAGTCCTTTTCCTGGCCTTCTTCCAGCTCAACTGTCCCAAAGTCCTTGTAGAAAGCTGATATGGAGCCCTCCCCAGCTTTTCTGAAAGCTGCTGCCACTTTGTCTCTTATAATCGGTAAAAGAAGAATTTTATTCATAGAATTGATGAGGTTAAAAACTAACAGTTAGTCTGATTGTAACCAGTGATACTTTTGATACAAGGAGAAAAAAATTTTTTATTGGTGATAACTTCTATTGACATCAAGTTTATGTTGCCCTTCCGAATTTATGCAAAAAATACGTATTTTTATTTTTTCCAATGTGAATTTGTAGTTATAAATCACTCATATAAGAAAAATTCCTTCAAATCCAAAAGGTTTAAAAAGGGGAATTATTCTTATTGGTTGAAAATATGTCAGAATTCCAGTTCACACATCATGGGAGCGTGATCTGAAGCCTTTTTCTCCCCTCTGGTCTCTAGGTATATTTTACAGCCTAGAGCGGAATCAACGGCTATTGGGGTAGCTAGGATTGCATCCAGTCTGAAGCCCTGGTTTTTCTCCCACATATAATAGGGTCTATAGCCCCACCAGCTGTACTCTCTGAGTTCAGGATTTAGTTTTCTCCACAGGTCGCTAACTCCACTATCCAGAAGATTTCTGAACTTCGTCCTCTCTTCCCCGGTGCAGGTGATGCAACCGTCTTTCTTTGGAGAATAGACGTCCATCTGCAGGTTTGGACAGACGTTATAGTCACCACCGAAGAATGAAATTTCGTCTCTATCGACACTTTCTATAAATTTCCGGGCAAGCCTATCGAAGAAATCCATCTTTCCCAGAAAATTTTTTGTGGTTCTGATGTCATCAATTCCGCTCCTTACGTCCGAGGCGGATGGACCCCCATTAGGCACATAGATGGACGCGATTTTGATGGTTCTACCTTCGCTGTCAAAATTGGCCTCCAGATATCTAGCATCTTCATCTGGAGAGTCCGATTCTTCTGGCTGGAGGCCACGGCCAATACTGTACAGAGGAAGTTTCGAAAAGATGGCGACGCCATTTCTGGCCTTTTGTCCGAAAATTTCTATGTTATAGCCCAGATCACCGAGCTCCAGAAAGGGAAACTGCTGCTCTGTGCACTTCAACTCCTGCAACAGTAGTATATCTGGTCTAGAGGTACTAACCCAGCTGATCAGATTTGATAGTCTTGCTCTTATAGAATTAACGTTCCAGGTAGCAATTTTCAGCATAGCACAGTCTCTTGAAATTTATTTTTATATTTTCCGGTAGTCCCTAGTCTCATTGCATTATTTGTTCTGTTCTAGAGTGTTGCCATTACCGATCCTAGGAAGTATTACTCTAGTCCCGTCCACACGAACTGGCACTACACCCTGATTTTCTAAACTCTTTAAAATACTGGGACTATCATCGAACATCACAAGCATCGTGTTTTTTGTGTCTAGCCCATACACCTCTTTCAGTTCCATTTCTAGCAATCTCCTAGAATTTGGACAGTCCTTTGCTGTTATGTCGAAGAAATACTCAGATATTTTGGCTCTGCGTTTAAATAGAGATACCAGAGGAACCAGAACTCCAACACCTGGCTCCAGCCTTTGGGCCTCTTTCATTCTAGATTCTCCAGCAATGATCAGTGTTCTGGAGTCTAACTTCACACCAAATTCTGCCAAACGTTTAACTATAGTTTCCTCCAACCCCATATGGTGGGAACCGGCTAGCACATCCGCCTCTGCACCATCCGTGAATATAATAACCTTTTTATTCGCCACCAGCAGTTGGCTGATGATTTCCACAATTATGGGATTTTGTTCTATGGTTCTATAGTATCTGAGATAGTCTTTAGTCATTCTATTATAGTTCGCCTCAATCTGCTCTCTAGAACAGCCAAAGTTGAGGAGATAACTTATGCGGTGGTTAAGTGCAACCTTTTTACGAAAATGTTTGTAGACCAACTCAGCAAGATTTGTCCTGAAATTTTCATCGTTCTCATACAATTTCCTAACAATCGCGAAGCTAGTTATTCTATGGCTTCCCAACTCCACAGCTCGGGCAACAAGAAAGTCTTCTATGTTCTGGGCATGGTCGTCTCTCATTTCACTTGCCCTGTCTAATAGTGATTTCATCACCACATCTGTGGCTATCACTGATCCTAGTTTCTTTGGACCATTCTGAATGTACAGAGTGTTATTAAAATCAAACATGTACAGGGCATCATTGTCATTTTTTAAAATTCTAAGCCTATCCAGACTATCTATTATAGATTTTGCTCTACTTTCAATAGACTCTTCTCGGAACTTTGTAGACTGTAATCTTTTTTTAGATCCTTTCAGTTCCAGAAAGCCAACCGTAGAAAAACACAGCAGTAAGGCTAGACCTATTTTATCGAACCTATTCACAAGAACATCCTTTCCCCAGCCTATTCACTACTAGCATTGCTTTTGCAAACTTACACTCCTAAATAGGAGCCCATACGATAAGCACACCGACTATAAATGAGCAAATTTTGTCAGGGACAATGTTATCTAGTTTTTAAAAAGCAATGGAGTTTGTCATGATGCCGTGGAACAACTAGTCTTCCATATACTTTCATTCCAGAGCAAGCCTCGGTACAGTTTATTAACGGTGATAGAAGATTGTAGCAGAGCATTTTCAATGATTTACTGAATCTTTGGTTCTCCGATTGAGTCTTGCCAGATAGTTTCTGATCCTTGAATTGACTAACTCTATGAGACAAGTCTCCGATTTACCCTCCTCTTCGAAGTATTTTACTCTTCTACCTTTTCCCTCTCTAAAAGTTCTTCTGCAATCTCTACAGAGTAATTCTCTTGTTTACTACACACACTATACGTATATCTGTTTATTCTAAGACTTTCACAGGGAACAATTTTACATCTTCATCCACACAGGACCAACCTCCTCTGACTAACCTAGACTAATGTTGCGGGTAGTCAGATTTTAAAAGTTTGTATAGGGTTAGCAGTTCCCATATCCACATTCATCATAGTCATAGAAGTTTTCCAGTATTTCCCCGTAGGAAGCTTTTCTGTAGATAAACGATAGTTTAGCCAAGAAGATAGCGTTAGCCTTGAAAACATCTTCTCAAATCTTTCATCTGGAATCTTGATGATATCCTCACCGGGCTTACTCTGCAGCACTCTATTGAAACATTTTTATATTTTGAGGTTCGCCCGCCATGCCTTCTCCAATATATCATCGTAGAGAGTACTTCCAGGGGGGTATCGTGGCAAACATTTATCTATTTTTTTGCAGCTTTTCTCGGTTTGCTATGAGTACTACTGAGACGCTTACTCTTCCGCTTCTCTGTCAGAAAGGCATCTGTTGCTGCTTTTTCAATATCGTAAGATTTTATTCTCTAAAAAAGTCTTATATCTTTATTTTTATTGTTGTCTTCTGGACTATATAATTCTTTCCTTGTCATACCGAAATTTTTTCCAAGAGAATATCCCACCTTTCCTCCAGAGTTTCTACGCTACTGTGAGGGCCGCCATATTTACGAAAGAACAGATCTCTATAGGTTCAACCAGTGTTCTTAGTTCATTAGACCTTTTTCCAAGATAATCCTTAACTCAGTAGTGCTTTTCAACTATCATTTCTCCACTAGGTAAATAATCAGGAGATATCAATTAGGTGACTTCAAAATTGGACCAGGTAAAGAATCATCAGAGATGAGGACTTCGAACTACCGGTGGGAGCCTAGAGAAGTACTTTTGAGTCTATACTGACTGAATTAGAAGAGGTCCAGCGGAGAAAAAGGTAGACACTGCAAATAATAGAATCAAATATGTATAGCTCAGAGCATGGATGGTTGTCGATCCCTAAATTTCTTACTATATACTACCAAACGTCTGGTGTGTTGCACAAGTTCCGGCTCGTATTTTTGGGAAACATTTATTCTACCACTATTGATTTGTTTTCCTAATGATGCTAAACTGGCACCAGTTTCTGATACCTGTGGAGGTTGATATATTAGTTCTACTAGACCGGATATACTCCATATCTCTGTGCCTTGGGCTGTTCTTCGTTTTGCTGGGAACTCTCCATTTGGTATTTGGAAAAGATATATTTATTAAATCTAAGGCTCTAATGCTGATGAATATATATGGTACAAATTCGTTCGTTGTGGCTCTGGGAATTTTTCAAAGTCTGCGCTGGCAGACCATGACTGCGATGGTGCTGGTAAATACATTAATTTCTCTGATTCTACACAGCCATTTCTCCAGAGGAACCATTCTGAGGAAAGCTATTAGAAACTCTGGGAGAGAAAATATGTTTGTCAGTATGGGGCGAAGAACCAACAAATTCATAGCTGAATCCAAGAAGGATCGTTCCGAACCCATAAAAAATGAGACAAAGGGGAGGAAAATAAATACTCTTGAAAATAAAAATAAATCTGCTGAATATAATACAGCGCCAAGGAGTGAGAATGAGTTTGGAGTCAAGAGTGGGCCAAAGAGTGTGAGTGAGTCAAGTGGTGAGAATAGGCAAAAGGTTACAAATAACCCAAAGGGTAGAGATAAGACAAAGAGTGTGGGCGGACAAAAGACTGAAAACACTCCGGAGGTGAAGGGTGAACCTGGGAAGAAAGTAGAGGCCGAGGAGGACCCAATAAAGAAGGAGAACGATATGCTAACGCAAAAAATAAAAGAACAGAAGAAAATTCTGAGAAAGAAAATAGAAACGGCGCGAAGAAACGCTTATGTAACAAGGAAGCCAGAAGAAATAGAAAAAACGGAAAAGATTATAAAGGATATATTGGATAAATATGATCTTACCGAAGAATCTCTGAAGGATGGTAGCTAAATGTGGTGCTATGGTGGAAGCCTGTGACAGTCACGGGGTTGTTAGTGTAGCGGAGGGTCCTGGTGAGGAAGGATGAAAGGTTGTTGATATTAAGGTTGACGGTGAGTGCGGTAATGCTTGTTTTGTCAATCTCCCTAGTCATGGTCTATAATCACTATAGGAAATATCATAGGGTAGATCTAGGCAGGCCGGTTGCCAAGGTCAATGGAGTCAAAATATATCAGAGAGATCTGGAGGAGTTTATATATTTCCCCGAGAGTTTTGGTGAGGTAGGATTGGAGCCAAAGACAGAAGAGAAAGATGACGGAATTCTGAAAACTGCTGCGCTAGAGGCCTATGTGGCCAGGACTATCTACAAAATGGCCAAAAAGCATGGAGTGGCAATAGACAACAACGTAAAGTTTCTGACCAAAAAGTACCATGAGGGGCTAACTAGAGAGAAATTTCTGACTGAAAGCGTAGTCGGTCCTATAAAAGAGGAAGACTTGAGAGAAAGATACCAGCAACTTGTTAATATGCTGAAAGACAGAGAAGAAAGAAGAATTAGTCATCTGGTTGTTGCAACAGAGGAAGAAGCCAACAGAATTAAAAACATGATTCTCAGACTAAATAATTTTGAAGCTATGGCGGAAAAAAAATCTCTAGATAAGGAGAGTGCAGCTAATGGAGGCAGTTTAGGATATGTTCTGAAGGAGAACATATCTATACCAGAGTTCGCCGAGGTTGCTTTTTTGCTAAGGATTGGTGAGCTATCCAGACCAATTGAGACTAAAAATGGTTGGCATCTTGTTAGGGTCGATGATATCAGAAATATAAAGATAAAAACCTATGAGGAATCGAAGGATGATATACTTGAACAGATAAAGCAGGAACGACTTGAGGAATTTATCGACGGATTTGCCCATCGACCAAAAATAGAACTATTTCCCAAAATAAAGGCCAAAAATTCCACCGCCAACACTGACAAAACCGACGAAGAGAAAACTCTTCCGGAGGACAATGGCAGCCAGAATAGAGAAAATACTAGAGAAGAACAGAGTATATAGTATAATAGCCTATTAGGCGAGGTATTATTCATCTAGGTTCAAGACTAGATTGGAGAGGAGATTTTCTTAAGCCGCTTGACAATAATTTATATATTTTTCATGTCTATAGTTAAAGATCAAAACGCCACTTGGTTTTCTTCAAATGCAGGTTGAGTTTATCGAATTTCACTTCTCGAATTTTAGAAAGTCTGCTTTTAGCTATTCCCCAGAAATTATCTATCCCGTTCACATACACTCTCCCATTGGCAAAAACATCATCACTATGTTTTACATTGTAATGTTTTTTATATCTTGCATTCACCAGGCCACCATAGGTTTTCCACGTTTGCCACAAACTCTTCAGGTACCGAAATAGCTTCTGTCAACTTCAATCTTTCCGGAGCTAAAACATGATTCCTCTTCTGTGTATCCAACCATCCTAGCACCAAAAGTTGTGCAATCCTGTTTATCGTATTTCTGTTGATTTTTGTAATTTCTGCAATCTGAGCTGCCGTTAAATCTACACAAAAAGTCTCAGGATTTCTCTAAATTTAGCCTCTAAAATACAGTTATTTCTTATATACTTATTTTTCATTGATGTATCCCAGCATTCCTAGCCAGAAAATAAACTTAATTTGGTCTTTAACCATTAATTATTTAGAGGGTAGAGAACTTCTGGTACCAGAGATCTATGATAGAATCTAGAGAATCTCTAGCCGAATACACTGGACACTGCAAACAACTGTAGACTCCATTCGAAATTTATCTTCGAAGCCCCATGGGATATCCTTATCTATTAGAGGAAGGAGGTGAATTTGTCTCATATGTTGTGAATTTGTACACTGCAAAAATTTTTGTCATAACGACTTGACTATTAGGGGAGTTCATACTATAATGAAAGAGTTCGGGAGTTTTTTGGCGTTGTGTAGATCCTTCGGATTAACCGATGCCCGTTCTTCTGATCGCTGCTTTTTATTGTGAATAATAATCAATGCTGAATAAAAGTAAGTACAAATAGTGCCCGTTTGGGTGTTATTTGAATCCAAAGCTGTGCAGATTTTAATCTGCACGTAATTTTGTGTCTTAGTATAAGAAATAAAGTAAGAGCATTTGGTGGATGCCTTGGTGTTGGTAGGCGATGAAGGACGTGATAGACTGCGATAAGCTTCGGGGAATTGTCAATATGTATTGATCCGAAGATGTCCGAATGGGGAAACCCACCCTGCGGGGTATCTGTGGACGAATAAATAAATCTGCAGAGGCGAACTCGGCGAACTGAAATATCTCAGTAGCTGAAGGAAAGGAAATCAATTGAGACTCCCCTAGTAGCGCGAGCGAACGGGGACCAGGCCAGTGCCATCGGTCTAATAATTAGAATAGATTGGAAAATCTAGCCACAGAGGGTGATAGCCCCGTATAGGTGAAAAGGATCTGATGGACTCGAGTAGAGCGGGACACGTGGAATCCTGTTTGAACATGGGGGGACCATCCTCCAAGCCTAAGTACTAACCAATAACCGATAGTGAACTAGTACTGTGAAGGAAAGGTAAAAAGAACCCTGATGAAGGGAGTGAAATAGAACCTGAAACCGAATGCTTACAAGCAGTCAGAGCGGACTTGTTCCGTGATGGCGTACCTTTTGCATAATGGGTCAGCGAGTTAATATGTAAAGCAAGCTTAAGTCGATAGATGTAGGCGCAGCGAAAGCGAGTCTGATTAGGGCGATGTAGTTTTGCGTATTAGACCCGAAACCAGATGATCTAACCATGGTCAGGCTGAAGGTGTAGTAATGTACACTGGAGGGCCGAACCTGTTAACGTTGCAATGTTATAGGATGAACTGTGGTTAGGGGTGA
>JAIRWJ010000043.1 GCA_031269065.1 Rickettsiales bacterium | reverse complement strand
TATAGCAGAGTTTGAGGAGAGAATAGTCGGCACCGGTGACGCCTCTATAACATCTATACAAGCTATTTATGTCCCTGCTGACGACTTTACAGACCCATCTGCCACGCATATTTTTTCCCATCTTTCCTCGACTATAGCACTTTCCAGAAAAAGAGCTAGCCAGAGACTCTATCCGGCCATGGATCCACTTATATCTGGTTCAAATATGCTGTCCCCTAATTTGATCTCCCGGAAGCACTACGAATGTGCTAGAAATGTAAAAAAAACTCTAACAGAATATGAGGGTCTGAAGAATATGATAGCTATGCTCGGTCTAGACGAACTGTCCCCTAGTGACCGAACTACCGTCGCAAGGGCCAGAAAACTTGAAAGATATCTAACCCAACCATTTTTCACCACGGTGCAGTTTACGGGTTTGGCGGGAAAGTTTGTCCCAGTTGAGATAGCCATAGGTGACTGTAATAGAATTATGGAGGGTGAATTTGATTCTGTGCCAGAGCAGGCATTTTTTATGATAGGTTCCATAGATGATGCAAATCTCGGAACTGCATCCTGATATGCTGAGGTCTGTTGGATCTGGCGCTGGTCTAGGAAGGGGACTAGAGCTATGAGAAATATTCTGAATCTAAGAATTTACACACCCCAAAAGCTGTTTCTGGAGGAAACCATTATAAAAATAAAAGTTTCGGAGAAGGGGTGCAATTATACAATCCTACCTAGACACATAGACTACCTATCCTCCTTCAGCCGCAGCACCATAAGCTTTAGAAAGTTGAGCGGCGAAGAGATTTTTGTATGGCTTAATCAAGGCATTCTGGTTAAATGTGGAAGGGAAATTCAGATTTCTGTATTTAGCGCCGTAAATGGTGGTTCGAGCGTGGCAAACCTAAAATTAACGATGGACAACACTGTGAAAAACTTTAAAAATCTGGTAGACTCCACAAAAAAGTTTAAATTGACTATGAGAAACATTGGGGATAAGGTCATGAGGATTAGATGATATTTAATGGATAAGATAATAATACATCATGTTTAGGTTTAGGCTTGTCAATGATCTGATTTTTATATCTCTGGGGCTGCTATCCAGCGAAGCTAGTGATCTGGGTCTTAGATGCACTGTGAATAGGTTTGTCTACCTGGGAAAAGAGAAAATTCTAGTTATGAGCTTCCTAGCTAGGATGTTGGCTCTAGCCATAGCGTTTTATCTAGCTACGGCCGGTAGTTTCAGGAAATCTATAATGATGACGCTGGGCATCTTTCTATCGAGGGTGCTGCTTAGATTCTGGAAAATTAAAAAATTAAAGGCGCGATATGCACATAAGCACTGATGACCATATACTTTTTAGAAGCGGAATCTTTAAGCTGAACTATACTATCCTCTTCTCATGGATTGTGCTGTTGTTGCTAGTGGGAGTAGCCATGATTCTCAGCAGAGAGATAGAAAAAGAGCAGGCCGGTAATAAAAACTTATCGTTTCTGCAGGCCATTTTTGAGGTGTTTTTCGAACAGATTGTTCGGCAACTAAGAGAAACCAGTAGGGTTAAGGCTGAGATAATTTTACCTTTCATAGGTACGATTTTTCTATATGTAATAGCGTCCAACATGATATCTCTCATTCCTTTTTTCAGCTCCTCCACAGCTTCTCTGACTACAACTGTGGCCCTGGCGCTGATTGTAGCCGTATTTGCGATTTTTCTAGGTCTAAAGGAGAGAGGTCTAGGCTACTTCAGAAAATATACAAAACCCGTACTTGTTATGCTACCTCTGAACATTATGGGGGATATATCAAAGCTAGCTTCCCTTTCCCTGAGACTCTATGGAAATGTTATGAGCGCCTTTGTTATAGATTCTATATTGTCCAGCATTCCACTGCTGGCTGCGGGATTTCCGGTCATAACGAGTCTACTGGGAATGGTGAGCGGTGCTATACAGGCATACATTTTTTCAATGCTATCGCTAATGTTTATATCTTCGGATGACTAATTATTAACTTTTTGGAGAAAGAAAAATGGAAAATTTGGTTACAGTGGCCACACTTTCAATAATCTCGGCTACCTCTGTGGTAGCTCTGGGAGCAACACTGACCGGCATGGGAGAATCCTCGGTAGCAAAGCAGGCTATGCAGTCAATAGCTCAACAGCCGGATGAATCCGGAAAAATATCGTCGACACTATTTATATCTCTGTCTATGATAGAATCCTCGGCTATATACTGTCTGCTCATAGCTATGATATTAATCTTCAGCAATCCGTTTTGGAACTTTTTTACAAAACACCTATGATTTTAAGTCGGGAGTATCCAGATGAATATAGACACTTTTACACTTGTCACCCAGATCCTTAACTTTCTGCTGCTGCTATTTATTCTGAAAAGGTTTTTATACAGACCTGTGGCAAAGATTATTCATGATAGGCAGGAGTATGTGAGAAGTACCATAGAGACCGCCGAGGACCGGCTGAGGGAGGCTGAAAGCAAAAAAGAAGCCTATCAGGCTGAGCTAAACAGTATAAACGACCAAAAAAAGGTGCAGATGGACCATATAGCTGGAGAAATGGTGGAGTACCGGGCGATTCAGATGGGAAAAATCAGAGAGGAGATGGAAGCCAAGAGAACAGAGTTCCTAAAGCACCTGGACGGCGAAAAGGATGCCCTACTGGACAGTGTGGTAGCTAGCATATGTCTAAATATGGGAGACTTTCTGATGGATGTATTTGCTTCTCTGACAAGCAATTCCTTCGAAAACTCTACGCTGAACAGATTTCTGGATGAAATAGGTAATCTTCCTAACGAGTCCATAGAGAGGATAAACAAATCTTCCGGTGGTGTCTTGGTGTTTATTTCTAGTTTTGAACTGAATGCAGCCCAGAAGACTCTGGCGGAAAAAGCGTTCAGGAAAAAGTGCATATCTTACGAAACTCTGGTCTTCCAGACAGACAAAGAAATTGGTCTAGGCAATAGAATAGTAGCTGGTAGTTTGACTATCAATTCCAATATTCGAGATATAGTCGACCAGTTCAGAGCAAAACTTAGTCAGACGACCACCTAGGGGGACAAATGGAACTCGAAGATGAAATTTTAACTAGAATCGAAGGTCCGCTAAGGAGCTCCATAGCTTCCTTCCAGGGCAACTACATTAGTTTCGACGAGGCGGCCGTGGTAACCAAAGTAAGTGGCTCTGTGGTAGTAGCCAGAGGATTCACGAAGATTTCTCAGGAAGAATGTGTCTCTATAGACGGCAAATACTTGGGTATCGTGTCCATCATAGATGGCAGTGTCATCAAAATAATTATGCTGGATAAAACAGACTCTATAAAAGTTGGGTCCAGAGTTCGGAGGACTAGTAGGCCATTAATGATTCCTGTGGGTGACGGTCTGGTGGGTCGGGTGGTGGACGGTCTCTGTAGACCAATAGATGGTAAAGAAAGCATTCCTAGAGCAAAGAGTTTGCCCGTAGAAAGACCAGCAACAAGCATAATAGACCGAAAATCCGTCGAAAGGCCTTTGCAAACTGGTATAAAGGCTATAGACTCGCTGATCCCTATAGGCAGAGGACAGAGAGAGCTGATTCTCGGAGACCGACAGACAGGAAAAACAACATTGGCGCTGGATACGATCCTCAGTCAAAAAGACCAGGATGTGCTCTGCATATACTGCAGCATAGGCCAGAGAGACAGCTCTTTGGCTAGCACCTTCAAGCTGCTGAAGAGTCACGGTGCCATGGCCTACACCATAATTGTCCATGCTAGTGGCAGCGAAATAGCCGGCCACCAGTTTGTGGCACCCTATGCAGCCACCAGCATAGCAGAATATTTCATGGAGCAGGGTCGACATGTCCTGCTGGTCTACGATGACCTCACTAAACACGCGAGAATCTATCGAGAAATATCTCTTCTGCTGGAAAAAAATCCAGGCAGAGAGGCCTTTCCGGCAGATATTTTCTACGCCCACGCGAGACTATTGGAAAGATCAACAAACAGGACTATGGAGGCTGGAGGGGGCTCTATAACATCACTACCCATAGTTGAAACCGAATCCGAAAACATATCAGCCTACGTGCCAACGAACATAATATCTATAACCGATGGACAAATATACCTAAGCCCACTTCTCTTCCATAGTGGTATTCTGCCGGCTATAGATGTGGGTAAGTCCGTTTCTAGGGTCGGCAGTGCTGCCCAGCTGCCAGCCTATCGAAGTGCCGTAAGAACTCTGGGGATTGACTATTCACAGTTTGAAGAACTGGAATCATTTTCAAAATTTTCAATAAATCTGGATGAGGCAACAGAAAAAGTCATCAACCGAGGAAAGCAGATAAGAGAGGTACTAAAGCAGAAAATTCATAGCCCTCTGGACGCGGCCAAGCAGGTCGGGATTTTGCTGTGTCTGAATAACAACGTATTTTCCAAGGTTCCCCCAGAAAAAATGGATGAAGCTCAAGATATAGCTCTGGGCGTGCTCGACGAAAGTCCTGGAGAGATGGTGGATGCCATCAATGGCGGGAGAAATCTAGACCAAAATGTACTAAATTCATTTTTGAGCAGAGTCAAAAATAAATTGGGCGGCGAATAGATGGATAATCTGAATGCACTAAAAAATGACCTTAGATCGACAAAGGAGCTAAGAGGGATTGTATCAACTATGAAAGCCCTGGCGGTAGCAAATGTGAAGACCTATGAAAAGATAGTCTTTAATCTCCTTAAATATCAGTCCAACGTCGATCTAGGACTTCAAGCTATTTTAAAGGAGAATCCAGAGGTTATAGACCACATCAGCTATGTCAGAGACTCTCGAGAAGACGAAAAAACGGGAATTGTTAAAAAGGCCATTGCCCTGGTTATAGGTTCAAACCAGGGCCTCTGCGGGAAATTTAATGATAGACTGGCTAATTTTTTCCTAGTAAACAGTAAACCCCAGAATTCTAACTATATTGTGACCGTAGGGAACCGGATAAACGCAATCATCAGCGCCCGGCATGTCACCGTAGACAGGCATTTTAGTATGCCTTCATCAAAAAAACATCTGATATGGCTAGTGTACGACATCTTCAATCTAATTGAGACAGTTCTAACAAGCGGGGAACTAGCAAGGGTTACTATCTACTTTACAAACTATAACTCAAGGGGCAGTGGCTCGATTATAAAAAGGAGAATACTGCCACTAGATAGAAAAAGCTTCAATAAGCTCAGAGAAAAAAAATGGCCCACAAATAACATACCTCAGTGGAGACTCGATAGCCGAAAGCTGGCATCGGACTTCATACAACAACACCTGTTCAGTGACATATACCTAGCGCTAGTCAATTCTCTAGCTTCGGAACAGATAAGCAGAATAGAAACTCTACAGAGTGCGGAGCAAAACATCAAAGATCGAATAGCCAAAATATCTCTCCAGATTAACCAA